>JBOGIX010000507.1:0-2277 GCA_050744685.1 Vicinamibacterales bacterium
CGACGCGCGGCGCGACCTGAACGCGCAGCTCATGGGAGAGCTCCAGGCGGCGCAGCAGAAGCTGCAGGCATCGCTGTCTCAACTGGATGCCGGCCGCGGCGGGGCGCCGGTCCTGCCACTGCGGCCGTTTCAGGGAGACCTGCCCTGGCCGGTTCGGGGCACCGTCGCGCGCCGGTTCGGCCGTCAGCCGAGCAGCCAGCCGGGCGACGCGATCGTCAGAAACGGTATGGACGTCTCCGTGGCGGAGGGACAACCGGTCAGGAGCGTCCACGAGGGCACGGTCGCCTATGCCGATCAGTTCGCCGGCTATGGCAACCTGGTGATCGTGGATCACGGCAGCCGGTCGTATTCGTTGTACGGCTACCTGGGCAGCATGGAGGTGGCGCGCGGCGAGCGGGTCGAGGCCGGCGCCACGCTCGGCGCATCAGGCCGCGACCCCAGCGGCAACCCTTCGCTTTACTTCGAGTTACGGGTCGACGGGGCTGCCGTCGATCCTTTACAATGGTTGAGAAAATAGCGGTGTCTTTGTCCTCGCGGGCGGCCTGTTGCGGCCAGGGGGCAATCTTGCGGCGGCGTTTTCGAAGTTGGTGCGCCGCTTGGCCCTGATCGCCACGGTAGCTACGTTCTGCCGTTTGGATTTTTCTATGTCATCAAAAACGCGTCTGTCCATTCTCCTCGTCTCGACGCCCGTGCTCGCCTTCGTCGTCGTCGGAGGGCTGATCGGGCAGGAGCGCGTGCCCGGCGACCGCGTGTTCCGCCACCTGCGCGTCTTCGAAGACGTCGTCCAGCTGGTGATGTCGAATTACGTCGAGGACGTGAAGGTCGACCGCGCGATGGAAGGGGCGATGCGTGGCCTCGCCGACGGGCTGGATCCCGATTCCGCCTATCTCGATCCGAAACAGGTGAAGGCCGTTTCCGGGTCCGAGACGCTTCCCGAAGGTGATGTCGGTCTCGAGCTGACGCGTCAGTACTACCTGCGCGCGATTGCCGCACGCGACGGCTCGCCGGCGGCGAAGGCAGGGCTGCAGACCGGCGACTTCGTGCGCGCCATCGATGGCCGGCCGACGCGCGACATGTCCGTCTTCGAGGGCTCGCGGCTGCTGCGGGGACAACCCGGCACGAAGGTCACGCTCACGGTGATCCGCGGGAACGCTGCCGAACCGCACGACGTGGTGCTCGTGCGCGAGAAGCCGGCGCTGGCGCCGGTGAGCTCGAAGCTGATTGGCACGGACGTCGGCTACCTGCGGGTGGCGACGTTCGAGAACGGCGTGGCCGAAGGCGTCCGCAAGCACACGGCCGATCTCGTCAAGAGCGGCGCAAAGTCGCTCCTCATCGATCTGCGCCGCACGGCTGAAGGCCCGCTCGACAACGGCATCGCCACGGCGCGGCTGTTCGTCAAGTCGGGAACGCTGGCCGTCAAGGCTGGCCGCGACAAGGCGGATCGCGTCAGCGTGGCGGCGAAGCCTGGCGAAGCGGCGATCGACTTGCCGGTCACACTCCTGGTCACGACCGGCACGTCCGGCGCGGCGGAGTTGTTCGTGGCCGCGCTCGACGGCAACAAGCGCGGGGACGTTGTGGGCGAGCGCACGCTCGGCCGGGCGGGTCTTCAGAAACTCGTCGCGCTGCCGGAAAATCGCGGCCTCTGGTTGACCTACGCCAAGTACCTCACGCCTGCCGGCGAACCGATCCACGGCAAGGGCATCGAGCCCGACGTGCGCGTGGAAGAACCGGACGTCGAGTTCGGCGCGGCGGCACCGGACAAAGACACGATGCTCGACGCGGCGCTCGATCACGTGCGCTCGAAGAAGGCGGCCTGACATCTGCGTTGTTTTTTCCGCGCGCGCAGCGTATAACCTCTGACGCACACCTGACATCTGCGCGGCACCACACGGGTCTGGAGCGCCGGCCCGCGCGTGCCTGCGCGACCTATTGCTCGGAGGGCACATGAACAAGCAGGAACTGATCTCCAAGATTGCGTCCGACACGGGGATCACCAAGGCAAGCGCGGCAGCAGCAGTGGACTCGTTCTTCGAGGGGATCACGAAGTCTCTGAAGAAGGGTCAGCCGATTACGTTCGTCGGGTTCGGCACGTTCAAGACGGCGCAGCGCAAGGCGCGCACGGCGCGCAATCCGCAGACCGGCGCCTCCATCAAGGTGCCGAAGCGCCGCGTCGTCCGGTTCAGCGCCGGGAAGGCGCTCAAGACGGCGCTGAATTAAGGACCGAAGCCTGAGAAGGGAGAAGGACGGCCTTTTCCCTTCCATCCCGCCTCTGCAGCC
>JBOGIX010000508.1:0-4226 GCA_050744685.1 Vicinamibacterales bacterium
CTGCCCGTTCGCTGCCAGGGGGCTATCTTGCGGCGTCTGTACTCAGAGTGTGTCCTCGCTTGTCCTCGCGGGCGGCCCGTTCGTTGCCAGGGGGCGATCGTGCGGCGTCTGCATTCAGAGTGTGTCCTCGCGGGCGGCCCGTTCGCTGCCACGGGGCGATCGTGCGGCGTCGACCGGGCGGGTCATCTTGCGGCGTGTGTACTCAGAGTGTGGCCTCGTCGCTACCGAGCGGGCCATCTTGCGGCATTGTGTTCCGGCGCTTCTTCGAGCCGCCGGGTAGCCTCTCTGTGATCCTACTGGTTCCCCGCATCCTTTCCTGGTCGCGACGGCGCCGCATGCTGGTGACGATCGGCCTGGTCTGCCTTGCAGCGCTCGCGGCCTCGGGCGCGCGGCGGCTGACCTTCGACACGGACGTGCTCGCCCTGCTGCCGAGGGATGGGCGGGTGATTCCGGCGTTTCGATCCTTCGTCGAGCACTTCGGCAGCCTGGACGATCTCTACGTCGTGTTCACGGCGCCCGAAGGGCACTCGATCGCCGAGTACGATGACGAGATCGATGCGTGGATCGAGCACCTGCACCGAACGCCGGGCATCAGCCGCGTCGACACCGGCACGGCCGACCCCTCGCGCGATCTCGGCTGGCTCGCGGATCGTCAGCTGCTCCTGCTCTCGGACGGCCGGATTGACGAGGCGGTCCGAAGGCTGAGGGGCGACGGCATGGCGGCGGCGCTGGCGGCGCGACGCGAGCTGCTGGCACTGCCCTCTCGAGAGATCGCGGATCTCGTGCGACAGGATCCGCTCGGCCTGTTCGACCTGCTCGGCGACGAGCTCGGCGCGTCGAAGACCGGACTCGGTCTTGGCATCACCGCCGCGGGTTACGTGACGCCCGACTCGCGCAGCCGCCTCGTCATCGCGCGGCCGGCGGCGCCGCCGTTCGACACGGAGTTCTCGCGCGCGCTCCTGCAGGACGTTGAGAGCGGACGCGCGGCGGCGGCGAAAGCGCGTGCGGAGGCGGCAATCGAGGAGCCGCCGCCTCCGTTACACGTCGAGATCGCCGGCGGTCATCGCATCGCCGTCGAGACCGAGGGAGTCGTCCGGCGCGAAAGCATCCTGAACACTGCGGGATCACTCGCGCTCATTCTGCCGCTGCTGTTCATCGTCTTTCGCAGCCTCTGGCTCGTCGCCGTCGGGCCGCTGCCATCGGCGCTCGCGCTCGTCGTCGTGCTCGGCGCGCTCGGCCTTGCGGGCGCCACCTTGTCCGCGGCGGCCACCGCATCGGCCGCGATGCTGTTCGGCCTCGGCGTCGACGGCGTCGTGCTCCTCTACGTCACGCACACGCTCGCGCGGAGCCACGGCGCGGACGACGCGGGCGAATCGCTCGCCGGGGCCGCGTCGAGCATGCTGCTCGGGATGTGGACGACAGCGGCCACGTTCTACGGGTTGATCTTCGTGGATTTTCCGAGCCTGCAGCAGCTCGGCGCGCTGATCGGGCACAGCATGGTCCTCTGCGGCATCTTCACCCTGCTGCTCGTGCCCGCGCTGCTTCCCACGCGCGCGCCGCGGCGGCCTGCCAGACATTTGACAATGCCGCGTCTTGCCGGGTGGGTCGACCGTCGCAGAACGGCGATTCTCGTAGCGGCGTGCTTCGCAACCCTGGCGCTCGGCGCGGCGGCGTTCACGATCCGGATCGATCCCACGCTCGACCGTCTTCGGTCCGTCACGCCGGGCGCACGCGTCCTCGACGAGATCGGCCGCCGCTTCGAGCTGCCGCACGACGTCTACGCCATCGTGCAACGTGGTCCGGCGCTCGAGCCGCTGCTCGGCGTCGACGAGCGCATCCGCGCCGACGTCTTGCGACTGCAGCCGTCGCTCGGGATGATGCCGGCATCTTCGCTGCTTCCGTCGGCGCTCACGCAGAGGGCGAGAACGCGCAAGCTCGAAGCGGCCGGACTTTCACCAGCGGGGGTGCACGCAGAGCTCGGTCGAGCGGCGGAAGCGGCTGGCTTCACGCGCGAGTCGATGCGTCCCTTCCTCGAGCGTCTCCCGCGGCTGCTGGCGAGCGCGCAGGCGTTGACGTTCGAGAGCTACGTCGATCACGGGCTTGCCGATTTGATCGGTCGCTTCGTGGCGAAGACATCTGATGGCTGGCTGCTCGCGACTTATGCGTTTCCCGCGACAGACGAGCAGGTCGCGGCGCTGGGGCGCATCGTTTCAACTGCCGGTGGGTCGGCGACGCTCACCGGCCTTCCACTGGTGAACCGCGAGCTTGCAGACCGGTTCGTGCCACAGTTCCTCAAAGGCCTGGCGATCGGCACCGTGCTCGTCATCGCGCTGATCCTCATGGCACTTCGCAACTGGCGCTTGTCGGCGATGGCCCTTGCCCCTGCGGCGCTCGGGCTGGTGTGGGCCGCCGGCATCCTCGCGATCGCCGGCATCGAGCTCGATCTGTTTGCCGTCTTCGCGGTGGTGACCTTCGTCGGGATCGGAGTGGACTACGGGATCCATCTCGTCCACCGCTATCGGGAGCGCGGCCACGCCTCACGGGCCGTGGAGGAGCTGGCGCCGGTGATTCTCGTGGCCGCGGCCATCACCCTGCTCGGCTATGGAACGCTGGTCGCGTCCAGCTATCCGCCGCTGCGCTCGATCGGCGTGGTGTCGGTCGTCACCGTGCTGACGCTGGCCGCCGCGTCGCTGCTGGTGCTGCCGGCGCTGCTGCCGCGGACCCCGGCCGCAGCGTCGCGAGCGCCCCTGGGGTCGCAACCGGGAGCCGCGTCGTGAGCGGGGAGCTACGGACCGCGGCACTGATCCCGGCGTTCAACGAAGCCGGCACCATCCGAACGGTCCTCGACGGCCTTCGCGGTGCCGTCGATCACGTGGTGGTGGTGGACGATGGATCCACGGACGGCACCGGAGCGATCGCGCGAGAGGCGGGCGCGGAGGTGATCGCGCACGCGACGAACCTGGGGAAGGGGCGTGCGATTCGCACGGGGCTCGACGCGCTGTCGCGCGCCGGCTTCACGCACGCCCTCCTGCTCGACGGCGACATGCAGCACCTGCCGGCGGAAGCGTCCCGGCTCGTCGCCGAGGCGGGTGCAAGCGGCGCCGATCTGGTGCTCGGAGAACGGGCCTTCGGCCGGGAGCGCATGCCGGCTTCGCGGTATCATGCCAATCGCTGGGGCAGCCGGGTGCTGTCGGCCTTCGTCGGCGTCCCGCTCCGGGATACGCAGTGCGGATTTCGCGTGGTCCGCCTCGAAGCGCTCCGCGGCCTGACGCTTCGCGCGCGCGGGTACGACATCGAAACGGAGATGCTGGTCAAGCTGTGGCGGCGCGGCGCGCGCATCACGACCGTGCCGGTGACCGCGGTCTACACCGGGCAGCCCGGCAAGCTCCGGCCCGTGCGCGACACCACGAGGACCTGTTTTCTTGCGGTGTATTACCGCTACATCGAACGGCTCTGATCGGTGACCCATTCCGCGACGCCGCCAGGGACCCCTGGCTCCCTCGATATCCGCCACCAGGCGCCGGTGCCCAGGCGCTGGACGCTCCACGGGCTCAACAACGGCGTGATCTTCGGCGCGACGTGGCATGGTGTGCGCGCGCTGCCGCGATCGGTCTCGTATGGCATCGGACACCTCAGCACCTGGATCGCCTGGAGGTCGATGCACGAGACGCGGCACGCCATCGCGTCGAACCTGTCCGCGATCTTTCCCGGCGAGAGCCCCGCAGTTCTCGAGCGGCGCGCGCTCGAGACGCTGCGCAGCTACGCGCGCGACACCATCGATTTCCTGCGCGCGCTGGCCAGACCACCCGCCGACTGCACGACGCTGTTCGTCCTGGACGACGAATACCGGGCCCTCATCAGGCAGCTAGCCGCGCTGGGACGCGGGATCATTCTCGTCACCGGACATTACGGCAACTGGGAGATCGGCAGCCTGCTCGTTCGCCGCGCCTTCGGCATGCCCCTGACGATTGTCGCCATGCCCGAACCGAGCCCGCACGTGAACCGGATCAGGCGGCAGCTGCGCGACAGCATCGGCGCCGAAACGCTGGAAGTCCGGCAGTCGTTCAACACGGCGCTTCAGATCCGCAGGCGTCTGGCCGACAACCACATGGTCGCAATGCTGGTGGACCGCCACTACGGCCGCGATCGCGTCCCCGTAACGCTTTTCGGGCGGCGCGCCTGGTTCCTGCGCACGCCGTTGCTGATGGCGCACGCCACGGGCGCGC
>JBOGIX010000509.1:0-4756 GCA_050744685.1 Vicinamibacterales bacterium
ACCGTGCGGCGCACGGGCATCCGCGTGTCGGGCGGCGACCGCGTCGGCGTGCCGACGGTCATCCTCGAGCCGGGCGCGATTGCCGAAACGGTGAACGTCAGCGCCGAAGCGGCGCTGGTGCAGACGCAGAGCGCGGAGCGCTCGTTCGCGGTCGCCACCGAGCAGATCGAGAACCTGCCGTTCAACCGCGGCAACTTCATCAACGTCGTCCAGTTCACGCCCGGCGTCATCCTGGGCGCGCAGGGCGGCGCGGGCACCTCGGGTGCGGCAGGCGCCACGCGCCTCGGCGGCGCGGGCCAGAACAACATCATGATGGACGGCGCGTCGGCCATGGACACGGGCAACAACGGCCAGATGCTGTCGATGAATACCGAGTCCATCGGTGAAGTGAAGATCCTCACCCAGGGCTACCAGGCGGAGTTCGGCCGCTCGAGCGGCCTGCAGATCACCGCGGTCACCAAGAGCGGCACCAACCGCTTCCGCGGATCCATCTACGACGTCGAGCGCGACACGAGCTGGAACTCGAACAGCTGGGTGAACCGCGAGAACGGCGATCCGAAGCCGATCCAGGACGAGAAGGACTGGGGCTATTCGATCGGCGGTCCAGTGGGCAAGCCGGGGGGCAACAACAAGCTGTTCTTCTTCTACGCGCACGAGTATCGTCCGCGCAACAGCCCGATCAACAACGGCAACCCGATCCGGCTGCGGCTGCCTACCGCGCTCGAGCGCGCAGGCGACTTCTCGCAGACGCGCGACAACAACGGCAACCCGTTCCCGTATGTGCGCGATCATTCCACGGGCCTCCCGTGTTCGGCCGCGAACACGAGCGGGTGCTTCCAGGACGGCGGCGTACTCGGGCGCATTCCGAAGGATCGGCTTTACGGTCCGGGCCAGGCGGTGCTGAACCGGTATCCGCTTCCGAATCTGGAGCAGGCGCCGACGACCAACTGGAACTACGAGATTCCGGCCCCCCAGGTCGAGGACCTGATCCAGCAGCCGGCCGTCCGCCTGGACTACCAGCTGAACTCGAACATCCGAGTGACCGGCAAGTACTCCGGTCAGCGCTCGCGCATCATCACCCGGCCGGGTATCATTCCGGGCTTCAGCGACGCGCTCACCCCGTATCCCTTCATCACCAACTACGCGATCACCGGCAACTGGACGATCAACCCGACGACCTTCCTCGAAGGCACCTACGGGTTCATCCGCAACGAGCTGGCCGGCGGTAACGAAAACGGCATCCTGGTGAACGAGGCGTCGAACCGCCTGACGAGTATGCCCGGCTTCCCCATGCTTTACCCCGATGCTGGCGTCGTGAACGAACGCTATTACGGGTTCGAAGTGATGGAAGAAATCAAGCCGCCGTTCTGGGACGGCCGCAGCCTCAACCTGCCGCCGGTCTTCGGCTGGGGCGGGCGCATCGGCGGTGTCAACCAGCTGCCGTCGCCACCCAACCAGCGCTACCCTGGCTGGCTGAACATCAACCGGACCCAGGACGTGGCCGTCAGCTTGACGAAGGTCATGGGCCGCCACACGATCAAGGGCGGTTTCTACAACAACCACTCCTTCAAGGCGCAGAACGTCGGCGCCGGCGGCATCGCGAACCTGAGCTTCCAGGGCTTCGTGAACTTCGGCAACGACGCCAACAACGCGCTCGACACCGGCTTCGGCTATGCCAACGCCGCGACCGGCATCTTCACGCAGTATCTGCAGGCCTCGAACTTCGTCGAGGGCAGCATGATCTACGACAACACGGAGTTCTACATCCAGGACAACTGGAAGGTGAACAACCGGCTGACGCTCGACTACGGCATGCGCTTCACGCGCCAGGGTCCGCAGTACGACCAGTTCCAGCAGATGTCGAACTTCTTCCCGGACGAGTGGAGCCGCGGCCAGGCGCCCGTGCTCTACGTGCCGGGCTGCAGCAACGGCGCCAGGACCTGCTCGGGCAACGTGCTCAACGCGATGGATCCGCGGACCGGGCAGATCCTGACCGCGCCGGGCACGCTCAACACGCAGGCGGCGATCGCCACGCCCATCCCGGGCACCGGCAACCCGCTGAACGGCATCCGCCAGGCGGGCGACGGCATCTCGGAGAAGAGCTACGTGTGGCCGGCAATGGTGTTCGGCCCGCGCTTCGGCATGGCCTACGACCTGACCGGCACGCAGACGACCGTGCTCCGCGCGGGCGGCGGTCTCTACTACGACCGTCCGGACGGCAACACCGTGTTCTCGATCCCGGGCAACCCGCCGATCGCCACCGCGCAGGACCTTCGCTACGGCCAGCTGCAGACGCTCGGCCAGGGGCTCACCACCTCGCCGATCCCGTCGCTCGTCGTCTTCCAGTACGACGCGCAGGTGCCGGCATCGTGGCAGTGGCAGGTCGGCGTGCAGCGCGCGCTGCCGTGGGCGCTGTCAGCGGACGTCTCCTACGTCGGTAATCACGGATTCAACCGCCTGGGCTCGTTCCAGGGCGGCTCGACCGTGAACCTGAACTCGATCGACATGGGCTCGGCCTACCTGCCGCAGAATCAGGACCCGACCAAGGCGCCGAACTCGCTTGCCGGCGCCAACGCGTACTCGACGAACCTGCTGCGTCCGTATCCCGGACTGGGCAACATCAACCAGCAGACGACCGAGTTCTCCGACACCTACCACTCGCTCCAGCTGTCGCTGAACCGACGCTTCCGCAACGGGTTCTCCTTCGGGGCGAACTACACGGGGCAGCTCTCGTTCACCGGCAACACCGGGCTGCAGAAGCGCCTCGAGCACGCGGCAGACGGATCCATCTCGGTGCGCGCCGACCAGGACGCGTACGAGGAGCTGAACGCGAACCTCGGCGGACGGACCCACTACTTCAAGGGCAACGCCATCTGGGCGCTGCCGCACGTGCCGCAGAGCTTCGGCCGCGTCGCCGGGCTGATCCTCAACGACTGGCAGCTGGCGTCGGTCTTCACCCTGGCGTCCGGTGAGCCGTACGATCTCACCTTCAGCTACCAGAACATCGGCAGCGTGAACCTGACGGGCTCTCCGGACTACGCCGCCCGCATCGTTTATGTGGGCGATCCGGGCAGCGGCTGCTCGAGCGATCGGTACCGCCAGTTCAACGTGGCCGCGGTCACCGGTCCGACCTTCGGCAGCGTGGGGATGGAATCGGGCCGCAACATCCTGCGCGACTGCGCGGACAAGTTCGTCGACATGGCGATCTCCCGCGACATCCGCCTGGGTGGCAACCGCACGCTCGAGTTCCGCCTCGACGTCTACAACGTGTTCAACACGGTGGTGTTCGACGATTTCAACTCGAACATCAGCTTCGACAATCCGACGAACATGAACATCCTGAACTCGCAGACGCTGCCGGACGGTTCGCTCAATCCGCAGCGGCTGACGCCCCGGACCGCCGGGTTCGGTGCGGCCGAGCGCGCTCGCCCGCTGCGCAGCATGCAGGTGCAGGTCAGGTTCTCGTTCTAAGTCGAATGGCGAGAGCGCGGGTGGGATTCCTGCCCGCGCTCTTTTTTCTCCCGCTTCCAGCTTCCCGCTTCCCGCTTCCAGCCATTCGGTGGCCGCTTCGCGGCATTGCTCGTCCTCACGGGTGGCCTCTTGCGGCCACCGGGCCATCCTGCGGCTGTAAACACACTGCAGGCCGCGCCGCTATCGGTCCGCCTCCGAGCCGACTCGATGCACGACGCGTCTCCATCGGCTGAACGTTACGGCTCGAAACTGATTTGCGGCGCCGCAAAGCGGCCACCGGCTGTCTCGAAGCGGGAAGCGGGAAGCTGGAAGCTGGAAGCTGATGATCGTGCATGCAGACGGCCGTCGTCCGGCGCTCGTTGCACTTGGCCCGGTCGCGCCCGCGCGAGGACCGCTGTGCCGACGACATCGCGCGGGAGCACCCTGTTTTTGCGGCCTCCATGCGGGCCTCGTGTTCGAAGTCGCGTTCTCGCGCCGGCCATCGGGCACACCGCGCGCACGTCGCGAGCGTTCCCGTCTTGCATGCAGAGAGTTCGCGTGTTAGTGTCCCCGCATCTGAAGTTCGTTGCCACGCGGCGGAGGTGCGCCCGGTGCGCCAGCGCGTGTGAAGGAGAGTGTCGATGAGTTCTTCCAACATCAGCCGCCGCAAGTTCTTCGACCTTGCGGCAGGCACCACCGTGCTGGCCAGCGCCGCGTCGCTTGGCGCGCGCCAGGCCGGTCCCGTCGGAGCGAATGGCCGCGTGCGTATCGGCGTCATCGGCGGGGGCACCCGCGGCAACATGGTGGGGGGCTTCTTCCTGAGGCACCCTGACGCGCAGATTCTGGCCGTGGCCGACCCGTACAAGATGCGGCTCGATCGGTCGATCGACAATTTTACGAAGCTGCAGCAGCAGGGCGGCAAGATCGACGCCTACGAAGACTACCGGCGGATCATCGATCGCAAGGACATCGACGCGGTGCTCGTGGCCACCCCTGATCACTGGCACTGCCCGATTACGGTCGAGGCCTGCGCGGCGGGCAAGGATGTCTACGTCGAGAAGCCGCTGTCCAACACGATCGAAGCGGCGTGGACTGCCGTCGAGGCCGCCCGCAAGCACAATCGCATCGTCCAGATGGGTGTGCAGCAGCGGCAGGGCGAGGCCTTCCGCGAGGCCGCGGAGATCGTGCAGTCGGGACAGCTCGGCAAGGTCACGCACGTGATGCTGCAGTTCGGCGGCAACTACGGCGTGCAGCCGGAGCCCGAGGCGCCGGTGCCGGAAGGACTGAACTGGGACCTCTTCCAGGG
>JBOGIX010000510.1:0-2881 GCA_050744685.1 Vicinamibacterales bacterium
CTCCACGCCCACCACGTGCGGGCCCGCCGCAACCGGCACCTGAACCTACAGATGCTGGACGACCGTCGCGTGTATGACGTCGCCCTGGGGCGGCATCACCGTGAAGACCTGAACCCGTTCCCGATCCAGGAGCAGCTCGATCTCGTGAGGCTCGCTCAGCCCTTCGACAAACTCGTCGCGATCCCGGGTCAGACGAATCTGGAATTCGTACTCGCCGTTCATCGGGAACGTGTAGGGGAGGACTGCGCCGCCGCGCGTGCCGATCGGAAGGCCGTCCAGGTGACCTTCCTGGGTCAGGTCGGCCGGGACCCGGATGGTGTCGCCGCCAGGGGATCGTCCAGGACGACCCACGGCGAGGCGGCTGATCTTCTCGGCTGCCGAGACATAGCGATCGAGCAGGGTGGGTGAGAGATCGCCAACGGTGACATTGTCGAACCCGTAGCTGGACTCGTCGGCGGGCAGCAGCGACGCGACGTCGACGTCGATCGCCAGCAGGTCGCGGACCGCGTTCTGTTATTCGGTCCTCGTAAGGCGGCGGATCGTCGCCGCCCGCCCGGGATTGGGGCGCGCACGGGCGGCGCGGTCGAGCCTCGTCTCAAGGAACGCGACCACGGAATCGTAGGTCCTCTCCGGCGGCCGCCGTTTCCCCACGGGGGGCATCTGGCGCGCGCGCAGCTTGCGGACGACCTTCTCCCAGATCTCCGGATGCCGCCCGACATCCAAAGCGGCAACCTTCTCGAGCGACAGATCACCCTTCTCCTTGTCGTCGTCGTGGCAGGACAGGCAGTACTCGTCGACGAGCGTGAAGATGTCGCTTTCTGCGACGGTGGAGGGGGCAGGGGTGGGTCGGGCCTCGAGCCTGAGCGCGACGGCGCCGGCCGTCAGCGCCGCTGCCAGACCAATCCCTATCGCCGCCCGGCCGGGAAAGCACAGGCCCATGATGCGGAATCATACGCGTCCGCCGTGCGCCAGTCGATACCCGAACGTGTGTAGATCCGCCGTGGACAGGATCCGCGGGTTCGAAGCCCATCCGCGCCGACGCCACGATGCCCGCGGTTCACGTTCACCAACTCTGCCGACCAGCCACGCCGCCGCGTTCCTGCGTTCGGCGCCGATGTGCGCGCCGTTTCACCGTCTCGTGGATAATCTGCACTCAGAGGCCAGCTGGTCCAGGCACACGCACTCCATCGGACGAGGTGTTCATGATCGCGTTCCGCTCCCGCCAGATATCCATGCGCCGACTCACCGCGTTCACTCTCGTTGCCATCGCCGCGATGTGTCTCGGCCCTGCACCGCGCGGCGCGTCACAGGAACCGGCGATCGTCGAGGTCTGGCCGGGCGTGCCGCCGGGCTCGGAAAACAGGACCGGCCCGGAATCCGTGCGGGTGACCGAAGGTGGCGACCATGTCGTGACCAACGTCCATCGGCCGACGCTGACGGTATATCTTCCACCGGCCGATCGCGCGAGTGGCGCCGGTGTGATCGTCATGCCTGGCGGCGGCCATCGCGAGCTCTGGGTCGATCACGAAGGCCACACCGTCGCGCGCTGGTTGAGCGACCGAGGCGTCGCTGCCTTCGTGCTGAAGTACCGGCTGGCGCGTGAAGCGGGCTCGACCTACGCCATCGAGCAGCATGCGTTGCCGGACGCGCAGCGAGCGCTTCGTCTCGTCCGCAGCCGGAGCGCCGAGTGGCGTGTGACGCCCGACCGCGTCGGCGTGATGGGATTCTCGGCCGGCGGGGAAGTAGCGGCGCTCACGGCGATGAAGTACGACGAGGGGGTGGCGAGCGCGAGCGATGCCGTCGAGCGTATGGGCTCGAAACCGGCGTTCCAGGCGCTCATCTATCCCGGCCGATCCTCGAGCATCCAGCCGGCGAAGGACTCGCCGCCGGCATTCCTGGTGGCCGGCTTCGACGATCGGCCGGACATCTCCGAAGGTCTCGCCAATGTTTACCGGCTGTTCAAAAAGGCGGGTGTACAGAGCGAGCTGCACATCTTCAGCGGGGTTGGCCACGGCTTCGGCTTGCGTTCACGCCTTCGAGGACCAGTGGCCGGCTGGCCGCAGCGCTTTCTCGAGTGGCTGGGCGAACGGGGCCTGCTCGCCGGGCGCTCGTAACCTTGTAGTCGACCTCAACCGAACAATCATCCGCCGTCAATCGATCTACGACATTTGTCGTTGACAAATACGACATTTGTCGTAGACTTCGGGATGTGAACCGCAAAGCCGCCAAACCAACGAACGCAGAGGTCGCGATCCTGCGTGTTCTCTGGGCCCGCGGACCGAGCACGGTCCGTGACGTGGCCGTGGCGATGGGCCGTGAGGGTACCTACACCACGGTGCTGAAGCTGATGCAGAACATGACGGACAAGGGCCTGGTCCGCCGCGACGAGTCGGCGCGCACTCATGTGTACGAAGCGGCGTACACGCAGGATTACACGCAGCGGCAACTCGTAAAGGACCTGCTCGACCGGGTCTTCGACGGCTCGGCGGCGAAGCTCGTGATGCAGGCGCTGGCCTCGGCCACGCCTTCCGAGGACGAGCTCGCGGAGATTCGAAACCTGCTGAAGAAGCAGCGAGGAGGCAGCCGATGACGCCATGGATATCGGTAACAGGATGGGCGCTGATCCATTTCCTCTGGCAGGGAGCGCTGCTGACCGTGGCCACCGCGATCGCGCTGCGGGTCGCCTCCGGGCGTTCAGCGCAGACGCGATATGCGATGGCGTGCATGGGGTTGCTCGCGATGCTGGCGGCGCCGCCAATGACGGCTGCCGTGCTCCTCGTGCCGTACAACGCCGCTACGCCCGACCGGGTGACGTCTGGTTTCGGTGACGAGCCCTCGGACTCACGACAGGCGACGCCCCGGGCAGCGGACACTTCGAAAG
>JBOGIX010000511.1:0-2968 GCA_050744685.1 Vicinamibacterales bacterium
CGAGCGCCGGAGCCGAGGCTGACGGATCGTCGAACCGGAACCCCGCCACGGCGGCACGAATCTGCCGATCGATGCCGGCCAGCGCGTCCTCGACACCAGGCGGCGGCGGTTTGCGGAGTGCTCGATACAGTCCCTCGAGCGTCGTGTCGATGCCGTCGAAGAACGTCTTCTCCCGGGCGGGCGCCTCGACCCTCGCGTCCAGGCGCTTGTAGAACGACAGCGATGGACCAGGCTGCGAACCGGCGCGACCACCGTTCTGGGATCGCTGGAAGCCGAGTCCCCGGCGCGCGATCGACTGGTATGAATCGCCGAGGACCGGATCGTACTCCCCCGCATCGACACGAATCGTCCAGTCTTCGTTCTCGCGCACCCCGCCCATGTACAGCTTCAACGGCTGCCAGGGCCGGAGGCCGGCGGCGACCTGCTCCGGGAACGCGTTCGGATCGCCCGCCAGCCTGAACGCCTCGCGCGTGACCAGGCCCGAGGCCGAATGATTGCCGTGGCCATCGCGCTCGTTCCCCTGGAACCGGGCGATGATCACGAACGGCCGCTCCGTGCGGATGACGCCGACAACGTCGCGCAGGACGTAATCCTTCCCCCATTTCTCGAGCGCCTCGTCGAGGCGCTTGGAGAACCCGTAGTCCACGACCGTCGCAAAGTACTGATGATCGACGCCGTAGTAGCGATCGGCGACGAGGAGTTCTTCCGTTCGCACCAGCGCCAGGCCGTCGAAGAGCTCCGGGCCGATGGCGTTGTCTCCCGACTCCCCGCGCGTCAGCGTGAGCAGCGACACGCGCGCCCCCTGGCCGCGGCTCAGCATCGCCAGCATGCCCCCATGCTCGTCGTCCGGATGCGCGGTGGTGTGCATCACGCTCGCCGTGGTGGAGAGCTTCAGGAGCTTCTGCCACGCGCCAGCCGCGCCGCTGTCCTGCAAGGGTGCCTGCGCGCCTCCACTCGCCCCGACGCCCACAAGGCAGGCCAGCGACACGACGATCACAATCCGACGATAAAAGGCTGCTGTGTGCATGCGGGCTGGTGAAACATTCGGCCGGCAGACCGGCGACCACGGGTTCGGCACGATGATGACCCAAACGCGATCGGCGGAACAACTCTACTCTGCGTCGGGCGGTGGGGCATGCCAATCGTGTGGCTTCCGCTCAAGGCGGAAGATCTGCGGGAATTCTTCCGGCTGAAGCCGGAAGCCACAACTTATTCACGCGGGCACGATCTTCCGCCTGACCAGCCTTCGCCAAGGCTACGGCGGTCCGCCGGAGCGCTTCGCGCGTAGGGGCGGAAGGCGCACGCCACGCGATTGGCACAGGCGATCAAGTCACACGCGCGACGAGCGGGCAACCGGGCCGTCCCGAAATGGGGCGGCCCGGTTGTGCGTGTGCCCGGCGCTGCGCTATGGCAGGTTGAGCAGCCACGCTCCAAGGCCGTGCGTCGCCGCGTACAGCTTGCGCTCCGCCGGGACGATGGTGAGTCCCGCGACCTCGACGTTGGGCATGCCCGGCGCGGCGTTCACCCACTGGGTCGTTCCGGCGAGCAGGCGAAACACACCGAAGTCCGTCGCTGCGTACAGATCGCCGACGACGTCGTCGCGGGCGATGTCGGTCACAGGGATGTCGTCGAAGTCGTAACTGCGATCGACCCATGTGGCAGCGTCCGTGGCCGGATTGTACGTGACCTCGAACACGTGCCCCGGCGTCGTCGGCGTCGAGGCGCTGAACCCGCTGTAGGAGACGAACGCCCGGTTCACGTTCGCCGGATCGATGTGAATGCCGCTCACGAAACGGCCGGGATCGTTGGCCGCGAGGCTGTCGAGCCGCCGGAACGTGACGGCAGCCGCCGACGGTGCGTCGGCGTTCGTCGAGATGAATACGCGTCCGGTGCTCGTGGCGGCCCAGAGGGTGGCGGTGTCCGTCGTCGCGCGCTCGACGGCCGCTACGAATCCGCCGGCCCGATCCATTCCATACAGCGCGCCCGAAGCCGTGAGGCGCGTCGCCGCATAGCTGTTGGGATTCGGCAGGAACGGGAACGCCTGCGGCACGTAGGTCGTCGCCCCGAGCGGTTCCCAATCGCCGCAGAAGTTGTCGAACACGCCGAACCACTCGTTGCACCGCTGGCGGAACGCCGCCCGATCGAGGGCGCCCATGCCCCACGTCTTGGTGCGCCACACGTGACCGAGTCCGGCGAACATCGAGCGGGTGACGACCGGGTCAGAGATGATCGGCACATAGAACGCCTGCGGCTCGCCGCCGAAGAAGATCTGGTCGGCGATCCAGTTCCAGTCGGCCATTTCGCCGTCGCTGAAGTTCACGTCGGGGGTGGCATTGAAGAAGGTATGGAACCGGAAGGCGGCATCGGCGGCGTCGAATCCCGACTGTCCGCCATCGCCGATCATCGTGTTCTGCCATTTCACGGGATTACCCAGCGTCTGCCAGGTCCCGTTGTCCTGCGTGCCGCCCTGGAGAATGTTCACGTTGAAGGGGCTGACCGACAGGCTCTGGAACTGAAGCGTCGAGAGACCCTTGTTGAGACTTGTCAGCCCTGTCGGCACGCGTGAGAGGAGCTGCCTGCAACGCGCGAGGCGGGCCGCTCGCAGCGCCGGGTCGTCCGTCGCCGGCACGTTCATGTTGCGCCCGTCGCACCACGAGGAGACATTCGCGAACGCGCCGCTCGACCGCATCACTCCGCCGTCGTTGACTTCGAAGAACTGGAACGGGTCCGTGGGATTGGTGACGAGCGCGTGCTGATCCGGGTGCAGGCCGTTCGGGTGCAGCGGATCGGTCGCGTCCATCGTCATGTCGGTCGACGTGACGCCTGCGTCGGTCGAGAGCACGAGGCCGCGCTTGTTGGAGTACTGCTCTCCGTAGATATATGACCCGCCTACATAGACGATGTCGGGATGTCCCGCCGGGGTGTGGACGAGCTCGTCGTACCAACACTGGCCCGCGCACAGGTTGTG
>JBOGIX010000512.1:0-4825 GCA_050744685.1 Vicinamibacterales bacterium
TCACCAACGCGCTCGATCGGCGCGCCGAATTGCAGGATCTCGAGCAGCAGATCCGCAAGCGCGAGGCGCAGGAAGGGGCGGCCGCCGCGAAGGACGACAGCGAGATCAAGGTCGCCGAGAGCGCGCAGTCCCGCGCCGAGCTCGAGATGGTGAAGAACGACATGATCCCCAAGATCAATGCCGAGAAGAACACCAACGCGCTCGAGCAGGCCAGGGCCACGCTGAAGCAGCTGCAGGCGACCTACGATCTCAAGCGGAAGGCTGCCGACGCGGATCTCCAGATCCTCCGCATCCGCCGCGCCCGCGCGCAGAACGCGATGCAGATGGCCGAGACCAACGCCGAGCGGATGGCGATTCATTCGCCGATCGCCGGCATGGCGGTGCTCAAGACGGTGTGGAAGTCGAACAACATGGCGGAAGTCCAGGAGGGCGAAGAGGTCCGCGCCGGGGTGCCGGTCGTCGACATCGTGAACCCGAACGCCATGCGCGTTCGCGCGCGCGTGAACCAGGCGGACATCAACGAGCTGCGCGTCGGCCAGACGGTGCGCGTCGGCCTCGACGCCTACCCCGATCTGCACTTTCCGGGTCGAATCGCGCAGATCTCTCCGCTCGGCATTGCCTCTACGCTCTCGCCGAAAGTGCGCGCGTTCGTCGTGCTCATCGACGTCCAGGGCTCGCATCCGAACCTGATGCCGGACCTGACGGCATCGCTCGACGTCGAGCTGGCGCGCACGCCCGCCTCGCTCGTGGTCCCGCGCGACGCCCTTCGCAAGGACGGAGACCGCTCGTTCGTCCGCGTTCAGCGCGGCGGCTCCTTCGAGGAGAAGGAAGTCACGATCTCGGCGTTGAACGCGCACGAAGCGCTCGTGGCGAGCGGTCTCGACGACGGCGCCGTGATCGCGCGCAACGTCTCGGCGCGAGGCGCGCGATGAGCCTCCGGACGATACTCCGCCGGCGGCGTCGCGCGGCGCTGACGGTCGCCGCTGCGCTGGCGGCGATCGGGGTTGCCTATGTCGCGGTGGGCCGCACGGCGGCGCCGGACTTGCCGACGATCGAGATCACCAAGGGGGAGTTCGTCGACACGCTCGAAATCCGCGGCGACATCAGGCCCCTCAAATCGATCGTGCTGTCGTCGCCGATGCAGTCGGGCGAGCTCCAGATCGTGAAGCTGGCGAAGAACGGCTCGCCGGTGCAGCCGGGCGACGTGGTCGTCCAGTTCGACGGCACCACGCTGCAGCGAACGATCCAGGAGAAGCAGTCGGAGTTGCGCCAGGCGGACGCCGAGATCGCTCAGGCGCGCTCGCAAGCCAGGCTCACGGAGGAGCAGAACGCCACGGCGTTGATGAAGGCGCGCTACGACATCGAGCGGGGCAAGCTCGACGTGATGAAGGGGGAAACGGTCTCGCGCATCGAGAACGAGCAGGCCAAGCTCGCGCTCGGCGACGCCGGGCAGCGCCTCGTGGAGCTCGAACAGAAGATCAAGTCGGACCGGACGTCGGCCGAGGCGGACATCGCGGCGCGCTCCCGCAAGCGCGAAAAGGCCATCTTCGATCTCGAGCGCGCCCAGCGCGGCCTCAAGAGCCTCGAGCTTCGCGCGCCCGCCGCCGGCATCGTCAACATCCTGCCGAACTTCCGATCGGGCAGCATGTTCGGCGGCGAGCAGGAGTTTCGCGAAGGGGACCGCGCGTGGCCGGGCGCGGCCATTCTCGAGCTGCCCGACCTCTCGTCGGTGCACCTCGAAGCCCGCCTGGACGAATCCGATCGCGGGCGGCTGCAGGCCGGGCAGGACGCCATGGTGCGGATCGAGGCGCTGCCGGGGCGCGACTTTCGCGCGCGCATCAACCACATCTCCGTGCTGGCGCGCGTCGACTTCAGCTCGGGGTGGCCGCCGGCCCGGAACTTCGATCTGAACCTGATCCTCGTCGACGTCGATCCGAAAATCCGACCGGGCATGACCGCGGTGGCGCGCATCGCCATCGATCGCGTGCCCGGCGTCGTCCTCGTGCCGTCCGACGCCATCTTCCAGCGCGACGGCGCGCCGGTCGTCTACCGGCTCGAGGGCGCGGAGTTCGTGGAAACGCGCATCACGGTGCAGCGGCGAGGGAAGGAACAATCGATCGCCGCGGCCGGTGTGCAGCCGGGCGATCGCATCGCGCGCCGGCGGCCCCCGGCCGACCTTCTGAGGAGCGCAGATTGAAGCGCCGAATCCTGCTCGTCACCATCGCGATTGCCATCGTCGTGGCCGGTGCGGCGATGACGATCGCGGTGCCGAAGGTGCCCACCTCCGGAGCGACGGTGCCGACGGCCAGGGTCAGCAAGAGTCCACTGAAGCTGACCGTGCACGCGACCGGCGATCTGCGCGCCGGGCGCACGGTTACCCTCGTCACGCCGCCCATCGGCGGCGGCACTCTCCGCATCATCAAGCTCGTGCTCACCGGCATGCCGGTCAAGGCCAACGAGGTGGTGATGGAGTTCGATCCCGCCGACCAGCAGTACGCCCTGGAGCAGGCGCGGTCCGAGCTGGCCGAGGCCGAGCAGGAAATCGTCAAGATGAAGGCAGATGCCGCCGTGCAGAGGGCGCAGGACGACGTGGCGCTGCTCACCGCCAGGTTCGACGTCCGGCGTGCGGAGCTCGACGCGCTGGGGAACGAGTTCATCGCTCCGGTCGACGCCAAGAAGAACGCATTGTCGCTCGAAGAAGCGCGCCGCCGGCTCGCGCAGATCCAGGAGGACGTGAAGTCGCGCGCCGCCACCAACACGGCGTCGCTGGCCGTGGTCGAAGAGAAGCGCAACAAGGCGTCGCTCGCCATGCAGCGGGCGCAGCAGGTGATCGACAGCCTGGTGCTCCGCGCCCCGCTCGACGGCGTCGTGTCGCTCAAGGAGAACCGCAATGCCGCCGGCGGCATGTTCTTCTATGGCCAGGTGCTGCCGGAATATCGCGAAGGCGACCAGGTGTTTCCCGGCCAGCCGGTCGCCGACGTCATCGAATCGGGGCGCATGGAGCTGCGCGCCAAGATCGACGAGAACGATCGCGGCAACCTCACCCAGGTGCAGCAGGCGTCGGTGTACGTGGACGCCCTGCCCGGCGAAACGTTCACCGCGCGCGTCGGGGTGCTGTCGGGCCTTGCCCGGCGCGGGAACTTCTTCGATGCGGCCAGCGTGGCGCGCCAGTTCGACGTCACGTTCCAGTTCGACCGTCCCGATCCCCGCCTGAAGGCCGGCGCCTCGGCGCGTCTCGTGATCGAGGGCAAGGAGATCTCGGATGCGCTGCACGTTCCCCGGCAAGGCGTCTTCGCCCGCGACGGCAAGAACCACGTGTTCGTGAAAGCGGGCGAGCGTTTCGAAGAGCGCGAGGTCAAGGTCACACAACGGACCGAGAGCCGCGTCGTCATCGAAGGCCTGACGGAAGGGGCCGAGATCGCGCTCGTCGATCCGAACGCGCGCCCGGCCGGCGGCAGCCAGACGTCGTCGCCCGCAATGCCGTCGGCAGGGCCGCGATGAGCCCGCCCCGCATTCCCGCCGTGGGCGCCTACGCGGATTTCCTGCCCGATTTCCGTATGGGCCTGGAGAACCTCCGCGCGCACAAGCTGCGATCGCTCCTGACGATGATGGGGATGATCTTCGGCGTGGCCGCGGTCGTGGCCATGCTCTCGATCGGCGCCGGCGCGCAGCAGGAAGTGATGGCCTTCATCGAGCAGCTTGGCGTGCGCAACCTGATCGTCGAGGCTCGCGAGGCGCCCGATCAGCAGACGCTGCAGAAGATCCGCAAGCTGTCGGCCGGGCTGAACTTCCAGGATTACCGCGTCATCCAGGCCAACCTCGAAGGGGTCACGGCCGCGACGGCGCGCAAGCGCTTCACGCCAACGAAGCTGCTGCCCAAGCCGCAGGGGGACGCGCCGCTCCTCTACGGCGTGAGTCCCGCCTACGCCGCCATCGCCAACCTGCACGTCGTCAGCGGCCGCTCCTTCGACGAGGCCGAGACCGCGAATGCCGCGCCGGTGGCGGTGCTGGGCGAGGCGGCCGCGGCGGGGATCTTCGGCACCGACGATCCCATCGGCCGCTACGTCAAGGTGAACGACCAGTGGTTCCAGGTGATCGGGGTCGCCGGCCCGCAGCTCACCGTGCAGACCGACGTGGCCGGGATTCCGGCGCAGGACCGCAACAACCTCATTTACGTGCCGCTGTATTCGGCGATCTTCCGCCTCGAGGACGGGCAGACGCGGCAGAAAGACGAGATCGACGGCATCTACATCCAGATGCGCTCCGCCGACGCGATCCCCTCGTCGGCGGCGCTGCTGCGTGGCCTGCTGAACGTGTCGCACCGCGACGCCGGCGACTTCACGATCGTCTCCCCGGCCGAGCTCCTCGCCGAGCAGCGGCGGACCCAGCGCATCTTCGAGATGGTGATGGTGGCGATCGCGTCGATCTCGCTGCTCGTCGGCGGCATCGGCATCATGAACATCATGCTCGCGAGCGTGATGGAGCGCACGCGCGAGATCGGCGTGCGCCGCGCCATCGGCGCCAAGCGCCGCGACGTCATCCGCCAGTTCCTGATCGAAACGACGATCATCTCGCTCGCGGGGGGCGTCATGGGCGTCCTGCTTGGCGTTGGCCTCTCGCAACTCATCGGCTATCTCGCCGGCTGGTCGACGATCGTCACGACGTGGTCGATCGTGCTCGCGTTCTTCGTGTCGGTCGCGATCGGTCTGATCTTCGGACTGTATCCGGCGGTTCGCGCCGCGGGGCTCGATCCGGTCACGGCGCTTCACTACGAGTGAATTCGGTCAACTCCCAACTCCCAACTCCCAAGGGAATCGTTCGAACA
>JBOGIX010000513.1:0-2742 GCA_050744685.1 Vicinamibacterales bacterium
GGGTCCGGCGGGGCGAAGCCCCCCGGCCTAAAGATGAAGATAGCGACCTGGAACGTGAACGGCATCCGGGCCCGGCAGGCCCAGGTGCAGGAATGGGTGGAGCGCGAGCGCCCCGACGTCGTCTGCCTGCAGGAAATCAAGGCGTCTTCCGATCAGGTGCCTGCCGCCCTTTGCGAGATGGAGGGCTATTGGTGCTACTGGCACGGTGAGAAGGGGTACTCGGGCGTGGGACTGCACGTCAGCAGGTCTGTCGCCCCGGCACGGCCGGACTTTTCTCATCCGGATTTCGACTACGAGAACCGCATTGTCGTCGTCCAGCTCGCGGGGGTGACCGTGGCGTCTGTGTACGTGCCGAACGGTGGCAAGGACTTCCCGGCGAAGATGCGGTTCCTCGACGCGCTCGACTGCTTCGCCACGGACCTGCAGGCGCGTGGGACGCAGACGGTGATCTGTGGCGATCTGAACATCGCCAGGACCGACATGGACGTGCACCCGAAGGAGCGGAAACCGCTGGCGATCGGCCAGCTCCCGGAAGAGCGGGCCCGGCTCGAGCGGATCATCGACCGGGGGCTCGTCGACGTGGGCCGCGCCCTCGAGCCCGACAACGATCAGATGTTCACGTGGTGGGCGCCCTGGCGGAACCTGCGACAGCGCAACATCGGCTGGCGCCTCGACTACGTGCTCGCCAGCCGGCCTCTCTTCGACCGGGTGCGGTCGTGCGCCGTCCAGCGCGAGGTGGGCACGAGCGATCATGCGCCAGTTGTAGCTGAGTTCTTCAGTTAGCCCTCCTCGTCAACTCCCAACCTCCAACTCCCGATTCCCAAGGCGCACCGTTCGAACCATCTGGGCGAAAGGCGTTGCTCACCGCCGGGTTGTATCACCTTGACCCGGCTCTCTCGAGCCTCGCGTCTTGGGAATTTGGAAGTTGGAAGTTGGGAGTTGAAAAAAGCTCTTGACACCGCGTCTACTAAATACTAAATACTTAGTAGATGTTATGAGACCCGCGAACACCACCCTCACCCCGCAGGAGCTGGCCATCATGAAAGTCGTATGGCGGCTCGAGAAGGCCACGGTGCGCGACGTGTACGAGGCGCTGCGCGAGCGCCGCGAGATCGCCTACACCACCGTGATGACGATGATGAAGATCCTGGAAGACAAGGGGTACCTGAAGAAGGCGCGCATCGAGCGCGCCTATGAGTACCGGCCGGCGAAGCCGCGCCACCAGGTCGTCGGCGCGATGGTGCGCGACTTCCTGGACCGGGTGTTCGATGGGGCGGCGGCGCCGCTGCTCGTGCACCTCGCGAAGGACAAGCGGCTGTCGAAGGAGGACAAGGAGCTGATCCGCCGCCTGGCGGAGGAGATCGAGGAATGACGAGCTTCATCACCGTCCCGAATCTTGTCGCGTGGAGCGTGCAGGTGGCCCTGCTCGTCGGTGCTGCGCTGCTCACGATCCGGCTCCTGCGCCTGCACGCTCCGGCGGTCCGTTACGCGCTGCTGCGCTCCCTGCTCGTCGTGTGCCTGCTGCTGCCGTTCGTGCAGCCGCATCGTGATCCCCCGCCGCCCGCCGCGGCCGCCGTCGCGACCTCGGTCACGGGCGTGGCGGTTCCGGGCGCCGTCCGTCGTGACGATGGCGCCAACGGCATCCTCGATCTGGCGGAAGGGCAGTGGACCACCTACATTCTGTTGCTCCTGGCAGCCGGCACTGCCGTGCGCCTGATGTGGATGGGCGCCGGGGTCGTGCGCCTGCGCCGGCTTCGGCGTGCGGGGGATCTGGCGAAGATCAGTTTCGATCACGAGCAGTTGCAGGAGGTCATCGGCACACGCGCGATCATTCGCTACGTCGACCAGCTCGGGCAGCCGGTCACGTTCGGCTTCCGCACGCCCATCGTCTTGCTCCCGTGCTCGCTCCAGGAGAAGCCGCCGGCCATCCAGCGCGCCGTGCTCGCCCACGAGTTGTGGCACGTGCGGCGGCGCGACTGGATGTGGACCGTCGCCGAAGAAACGGTGCGCGCGCTGTTCTGGTTCCAGCCCGCCCTCTGGATGCTGGTGTCGCGCATCCAGTCGACCCGGGAGGAGGTCGTCGACGAGCTCTCGATCCTTGCCATCGGGTCCCGCCGTCATTACGTCGACGCGCTTTTGGCGTATGCCGACGAATCTCCGCTGTTTGCGGCGACCGCGTTCGCGCGCCGCCGCCACCTGGTACACCGCCTGGTGCTGATTTCGAAGGAGGCAGTCATGTCCGCGAGACGTGTGGTGATCTGTAGTGCGGTCCTCGCCGGGGTGGTGGCGTCGACCGGCTGGTATGCGGTGCAGGCGTTCCCGCTCGTACAGGCAACCGGCGCGTCCGACGTGTTCTCGGGGACGCCGGGACCGCTCGAGCGGCGAGCCAGGCCGATCACGCCCGAGAACCCGATTCCGAGACGCACGTTTTACGCGCCGCCCTCATATTCTGCCGACGCCCTGCTCGAGGGCGCCAGCGGCTGGATCACCGTGCTGCTCGTCCTCGACGAAGCGGGCACGGTTGCGGAGAGCCGCGCCAGCGGCTTCCGGTTCCGCATTGGCAACAAGTTCAGCATCAACTTGGACAACTTGGCACCCGACAGCTTCGACCGCGCGATGAGGGCGACCTACAAGGTCGCGGCTGGTGAGCCGCCGACACCGGCGGCCACCTACCGCCGCTTCCTCGAGGCCGTCGCGACGGCGGCCGTTCGAGCGGCAGCGGCATCGCGCTATGCACCGCCC
>JBOGIX010000514.1:0-10181 GCA_050744685.1 Vicinamibacterales bacterium
CCGCGGGTGACCGGACCCTTGGGATAGAGCACGCTCTGATCGGCGTGCTGCTTGTCGATGTTGGCCCACCACGTCTGGGCGTGGCCGATGAAGGTGACCTTCGGGTACTTCTCGAGCATCTTGTAGAACCGGTCGAACCCGTAGTTGTACATCTTGAACTGCCAGTGCATCAGCACGGGCACGCGATGCTCGCGGGCCAGCTCGTAGATCCGCAGCATTGCCGGAGCGTCGCAGTCGACGCCGAACTTCTGCTCGCCAATCAGCACCGCGCCGCGCTTCAAATACCGCGCAATCTGCTCGGTCGCCCCCTTCACGTCCGGCACCTCGTTCGCGCCGACGACGAACTCGCGGGGATGCTCCCGCGAAAAGCGCTCGCACGCCTCGTTGCCGAGCGCCTCCGCCTGCAGCCCGTTGGCGACACCGTCGTGCGTGGACCGCGACTGCACCGGCCGGCCCGAAGGCAGCAGGATCGTGGTCGTAATCCCCATCGCGCGCTGGTGCGCCAGCAGCACCGCGTTCGGCCGCCCGCTGTAGTTGACGTGCTGGTGGATGTCGATGATCGGGTCGGCCGCCGCCTGCCCAATGGCCGTATCGGGAACGGCCATCGCGGCAAGCGCCATGCTGGACACAGTCAGGAACTCACGGCGCGCGGTAGGTGGCATTTATTTGTCCTCGCGGGCGGCCCGTTTGGGGCCAGGGGGCCATCTTGCGGCGCACATCTATTTATCCTCGCGGGCGGCCCGCTTGGGGCCAACGGGACCGGCCCCCGCATCAACCAAATGACGGCCTGATTCGATCAATGCTGCAAAATCGCTCGCGAGTGATATTAACAATACGCCAAACTGGCTTCCCGGCCTTGAGGACTGCCCGCGAGGACAAGAGATGCCGCCGCATGAGTGCCCCATGGCTGCAAAAGCCGTAAGACCGCCGCAAGAGCGACCCCTGGCCGCCCCAGGCCGCCCGCGAGGACAAGCAACCCCTGCCGCCATCTTCATCGTCGTGGCCGTCATCACGGGCTACGCCTTCCAGGGCTCCCCTTCCAATAGACCGTGGCCTCCGGGCGTGCAGAAGGTGGACGACACCTCGCCGCCGCTATCGGCCGAAGCGGCGCTCGACACCTTCCATATGCCGCCCGGCTATCGGCTCGAGCTCGTCGCCAGCGAGCCGCTCGTCCAGGAACCGGTGGCTTTTGACTGGGACACGTCCGGCCGCCTCTGGGTCGTGGAAATGCCCGGCTGGATGCCCGACATCACGGCCGCCGGCGAGCTCGATCCGATCGGACGCGTCGTCGTGCTGGAAGACGAAGATGGCGATGGACGGATGGACAAACGGACGGTATTCGCCGACAAGCTCGTCCTCGCGCGATCGCTGAAGGTGCTGGAACGCGGCGTGCTGGTGGGCGAGCCGCCCAACGTCTGGCTGATGCAGGACACGGACGGCGACCTGCGCATGGACAAGAAAGAGCTCGTCACCGATCAGTACGGCCGGCTCGAGATCGATCCGCAGAACAACGCCAACGGTTTTCTCTGGGCGCTCGACAACCGGATGTACACGGCGGGGCAGGCCGATATCCACCTGCGGTTCCGGGACGGCGTGTTCCAGGTGGAGAAGACGCTGCGACGCGGCGAGTGGGGCGTGACCCAGGACGACGCCGGACGCATTTATCGAAATACGAACGAGTCCGCGCTGCACGTGGATTACGTGCCGACATGGTATTTCGCGCGCAACCCGAACCTGGTCCGGACGCGCGGCAGCTACGAGCGCCTCGCCGACGAGTCGAACGCGCTGAACACGGTCTGGCCCGTGCGCCCGAACCCTGGCACCAACCGGGCGTATCAGCTCGGCATCGATCGTCCAGATGGCACCCTGGCGCGGTTCACGTCCGTTTGTGCACCGCTCGTCTACCGGGGCGATCGTCTGCCCGCGGAACTGTATGGCAATGTCCTGGTGGCCGAGCCCGCCGCGAACCTCGTGAGCCGCATCGTCCTCGAAGAGGACGGCGGCACGGTGCGCGCACGAAAAGCGTACGAAAGGGGAGAGTTCCTCGCGTCGACCGACGAGCGGTTCCGGCCGGTTTACGTGTCCAATGCGCCCGACGGCACGCTGTACATCGCAGACCTGTATCGCGGCATCATCGAGCACCGCATTTCCATCACGACATACCTTCGCGATCAGATCCTGGCGCGCAAGCTCGAACAGCCAACCGGATACGGCCGCATCTATCGTGTGGTGCACCGAACGACGAAGCGCGACGTGACTCCGATGGCGAAGGCCGCGCCCGCACAGCTCGTCGAGATGTTGTCGCACCCCAACGGATGGCGCCGCGACACGGCGCAGCGCCTGCTCGTCGAGCGCGAAGACACGTCCGTCGTCCCGGCATTGAAGAAGCTCGCGTCAGGGGCGAAGGACTGGCGGACGCGCCTGCACGCGTTGTGGACTATCGACGGCCTCGATGCCATCGAACCATCGATCGTCACCGGGGCGCTCGACGACAGCTCGAGCCACGTCCGCGTGGCCGCCGTGCGCCTCGCGGAGAGATGGCTCGAGCAGCCCGGCCACGCCATCCATGCTGCAGTCATGAAGCGGCTGCTCGATCCGGATCTGGCCGTGCGGCGGCAACTCGCCGCCTCGCTCGGAATGCTGCCCTCGGGGGCAAGGGAAACGGCGATGGTAGCGCTGCTCGCGCGCGCCGGGACCGATCCGGTCACCGTGGACGCAGCCCTGAGCGGACTACGCGGCAGCGAAGCCCTCGTGCTCGAGAAGCTGCTCGCGAAGTCTGTCGAGGAAACGCCGGGACGGGATGCGGTCCTTACCATGATTGCGGCCACGATCGTGCGGGCCGGCGACGATGCGCCGGTGCAGAACCTGTTCGTGTGGGCTGCCGACGATGCGCGGGCGAGGTGGCAGCGATCGGCGTTGCTTCGAGGCGCGGAAGTGGCACTGCTTGGCGCCCCCATGCCCGGGACGCCTTCGCGGGGTCCGGCGCCGGCAACGCGCGCCTCGCTTCCGTGTCCGACGTGCCCGGGAGGGCGTGCGGGCCCGGGAGGCGCGTACGCGTTTCCGCGGCCGCCGGGATGGCCGACGAACAACGGCGGCCGCTCGGGGCCGGCGCTGCGGCTCAACCGGGAGCCCGTTGCGCTCTCGGCGCTGACCCGGACTGGCAACGAGCTCGGGCCGCGCGCCACTCGATTGATCGCCCGCATCACCTGGCCGGACAAGCCAGGAGAAGCCATCGCGGCGCGCACGTTGACCCCGGAAGAGCAACAGCGTTTCGACGCCGGTCGCGCAATCTACGGCAACCTCTGCCAGGCGTGCCATCAAGCCGACGGGCGCGGCCAGGAGAAGGTGGCGCCGAGCCTCATTGGTTCAGCCATGGCGCTTGCACCGGCTGAGATTCCGATTCGAATCCTCTTGCACGGAAAAGAGGGCGCTATCGGCCTCATGCCCCCGATCGGCTCGTCGTTTAGCGATGAGCAACTCGCGAGTGTGCTGACCTACGTGCGCCGCGGGTGGGGACACGACGCGTTGCCCGTCGAGGCGGCCGAAGTGAAAGCAGTACGCGACAAGACCGCGGGGCGCACGAGACCGTGGACCGACGCCGAGCTCAAAGTGCTGGCCGGCAGCGGCGGTGGGCGGCGCCCTTGAGCTCTGCCAGCGCCAATTCGAGCATTTTTTACATCTGAGTGTTGTCGAACTTGGCGCTCGGACATATGGCCTCCTGTACGGATGACCTCGGTTCGTGCCTGATTTCATTGACATTTTTCATCAAACCGGGAAATGGCCAAACGGCGAACTGGTTGCAGCACTATGGAGCGAGAACTAAAGGAGGTTCCATGAAACGTACATGGCCTGGCGCGCTGGCAGCGATTGCCTGCGCGGCCACAATCAGCCTCTCGGCGCAGACCCCGCCGGCGGGAGGCCAGACGCCGACAACCGGCGCTCAGAAGCCGCCCACCTCTGCGTCGCAGAGCGACGAGGACGTCACGGTCACCGGCTGTCTCGAACGAGCGTCGGGAAGCGCCAGCTCACCCACGGGCACCAGCGGAGCGGCGGGCGCGAGCGCGGGCGCCAAGTTCGTGCTGAAGAACGTGACGTCCGGATCGGGTTCGCCAGCAGGCACGGCGGGCACGGCCGGCACGCCGCCGTCGGCGTCCAAGGCGACGGCCAGCTCGTATCAGCTCGATGGAGAGGACTCGAAGCTCACCCCGCATGTCGGCCATAAGGTGCAGATCAGCGGCACGGTCGAGAAGTCCTCATCGTCTGCCTCGGCGGGAGCGTCGGGCGCGGCGAAACTCAAGGTCGACTCGGTCAAGATGATCGCGTCGTCCTGCACGGAGTAGCTCACACAACCTCACACGCCAGCGGCCGGTCGCAAGTGGACCGGCCGCTTTTTCGTACGGTCGATCTCACGCACAGCCCAGCCGGCCAATAGCTGCACGTCCGCGGCGCAACCACCTGTGATTTGTTCCGGCACTAATCCTGCTTTTGAGCGCAGCATCGGAGGAGGAAGGGGCGACACTGTAGCCACCGACGACACGATTCGTGAAAAAGCCCTCGTCGGAAGAGCAAATCCATGCACGCCTGCGCGAGCTTACGCAGGAGGCACGGAAGGTGCGTTCCGAGCTCAAGCTGAGCCGCCAGCGCCTCTTCCGGGCCGATCGAGTGAACACCAAATCTCACGCGGCGCCGGCCCTGCCGACCAAGCCGCGGCCCAAGGACTGAGCGAATCCTTCATTCCCATGGCACGCCGCCGCTTCAACTTCTGGATAGACGACGAACTACGGGACGGGTTGAAGACTGTCAGGGATCGCGATGGCATTGTTGAAAGCGAACAGATCCGGCGCGCGATCCGGAAGTGGCTGCAGTCGAAACGTGTGAGTATCACCACCACGCGCGCGCGGGCGCGCAGCGGGCGCAAACGGGCTGGGTAGCGCCGGGTCGATCCGATCGCCGGCGCGGCGGTAGACTGAGGTCATGGATGATCTCGACCTGAGAACCGATCGTCCCGCGTCCGAGATACCGCCGCCGCGGTCGCGGTCGTGGACAGGGCCATTGATCGTCGCCGCGATTGTGGTCGCCGCGGCCGCCATCTGGTTCTTCTTCATCCGGACGCCTGCGTCGCGCGACGTGCAGGTTCGCACCGATACGACGCGCGCGCCCGAGAACACGCCTGCGGCACGTCCCGCCGAGCCCGGCGACGACATTCCGCTTCCGCCGCTCGCCGAGACCGATTCGCTCGTCCGCGAGCTCGTGGCGAAGCTGTCCTCGCATCCGCGCGTGGCCGCCTGGCTCACGACCGATCAACTGATCCGCAATTTCACCGTCGTCGTCACGAACATCGCGAACGGACGGACACCGGCGGCGCACCTGAAGGCTGTGCCAGTTGAAGGGCCGTTTCGCGCGCGCCAGAGTGGAGACGGTTTCGTGATCGATCCCGCGAGCTACCGGCGCTACGACAGCCATGCCGATGCCGTGGCCGCGATCGATGCGCGAGGCGCGGCGCGTCTCTACGCGACACTGAAGCCCCGGATCGAAGAGGCTTACAAGGAGCTCGGCTATCCGGAAGGCGGCATCGACGGCGCCATGGAACGGGCGATCGTCGAGCTGCTGAAGACTCCGGTCATCGAGGGAGATGTGCGCCTGACGTCCGACAGTGTTTCGTACACCTACGCCGACCCGGCGCTCGAGTCGCTCTCCCAGGCGCAGCGGCAGCTGCTGCGCATGGGCCCGCGCAACGTCAGGATCGTGCAGGCAAAGCTGCGCGAGATCGCTGGCTTTCTCGGCATCCCGGCGGAGTCGCTTCCGCCGTCGTCTTAACTCCCAACTTCCAATTCCCAACTCCCAAGGCGCACCGTTCGAGACAGCGGGCCGAAATTCGAACCAACAGCCTTCCGCCGCGTTTACCACGCGGCTGGTTCGAGCCACGCGCGTTGGGAGTTGGGAATTGGAAGTTGGGCGTTGACCAGATCTCACACAGCCCGCCACGTCCACGTCCACGTCCACGTCACACCGGCGTCCGACGAGCGCGTGTCGGAATTCGCCGCGGGAGTCGCTTCGTCGAGCGACAGCACCACGCCGCCGGCGGGCAACGCAATCGTGTTGGCCAGGAGCGTGAACGTGAACTCCTGGTCGGTCTCGCGGCAGCGAATAGTCACCATACCCGCGGGCGCGGACGTATTCGGGGCGCCGCCCGTGAAGGCGAACCAGATCCGCGCCTCTTGATACAGCGTGCTCGAGTGCGCCGCGGTCACCGCGCCGCCGGGCGTGATCACGGCAAAGGGGCCGGAGGGTCCGGCCGTCACCGCAAACGTCAGGTTGCCGCCGCCAACGATGACGAACGACGCGGCGCGCGCGAACGTCTTGCCCGAGTACACGTCGTTGAAGTTGATCACCTGGCCGGGATTCGTTACGAGGTCCACGACCACGCGTGTCGGTAGCGTGTCGTAGCAGGGGGGAGCGACGATCGACGGATGCACGTACGTCCTCGCGTGCGCGGCCTCGCCCGGCATCCACGGGGACAGCGGACGATGGCTCGACCATGGGGTGACGAGAGCGGAGCGGAGCGGCAGCGCCTCGCGACCGTACACCTGCTCCGGATCGAGGCGCCATGCGTGCCCGGGCTGCGCCTGCCACATCGCAAACAGGCGATCGACGTTCGAGTGCAACAGGAAGGCGCAGGGATCGTGAAATGAGATGTGCGCGTTGACGAACGTGCCGCCGAAGTAGACGAAGTGCGCCGCGTCGTGCTTGCGCTCGAGGAGCGTGCGCATCGCCTGGAAGTTCTCCGCGGCGATGATGTCCGAGTCCTCAGGTGTCCAGCTGCGCCCGTACACTACCCCCTCGAAAGGACTGTCCCTCGTCCCCGCGTTCATGAACGTCGGTGTGAAGAGCTCGTGGGGATCCTCGTTCCAGTCCCAGTAGTGCAGCGAGAGGTCGGGATCGACATCGCGCAACATCTGCTCGAACCGATTGCAGAGCTCGCGATGCCACGGCAGGAACTCGGATCCATGATGCATCCGGGTCGCGCGCCACAGATCGTGGTCCTCGAAGCAGGCGCTACCGCCGGAACCGATCTCCTCGAATGCGTCGAACGGATGCGTCCCTTGCACCACCAGCAGGGCGTTCTTGAACCGTTCGCGCTCAGCCGCCGAGACCGTCCTGATGTCGCGACGAACGCCGTCGCCAAGTGCCATCGTTGTGCTCCCTGTCGATTCCCGGGGACGCGAGGGCCGGGCCGTGCTGCCACCGTCATCATTTGGTGATTCAGCAGCGCTCGTCGTTTCACGAGGAGACGCCCGTGACTGCCGCGAGATCGCGGCTTGGCGGGAAGACTGCGCCAGTAAAGCGGCAAGATGCCCGCCGGGCGGCAACAGGCCGAGAACAGCGTGTGGACAAATACCTCGGAGCTCTCTGATCTCGGCGGTGGCTTCCGCGTTTCAGGCGGAAGGTCGGACCCGCGCCGGACACGTCCGGCCTGAAAGAGAGTGTGAATACATGTGTGGCTTCCGGCTTCAGCCGGAAGAATTTCCCGGAGATCTTCCGCCTGCAGGCGCAAGCCACACATGTATTCATGGGCTCTCTAAGCCGCAAGAGGCCCCTTGGGGCCCCACAAGCAGCGCCGGATGGTGGCCTCGGACAGCAAGAGATGGCCCCCGTGCCGCAAGAGATCGCCCGCAAGATGGCCCCCGGGCCGCAAGAGAGATCCGCCGCAAGATGGCCCCCGAGCCGCAAAGAGAGATCCGCCGCAAGATGGGCCCGGGCCGCAAAATACCCGCCGCAAGATGGCCCCAGGGCCGCAAGAGGCCGCCCGCGAGGACAAACAATGTAACGTTTGGCCCTGCCCGTGCACTAGTGCATTGAAGAGGCTGAATTTTCGAGCGCGGATGGTCCATCTAGCTCGAGCGTTCGACGTTCGCGTGCCGCGACCAGAACGAAGGGATCTCCGGATGGCCAGGTATCAGTACAGCACGCCGAGCATCGCGCCCCGGCTCGTGCTCAGCATTGCGTGTCATGACAACGCGTTCTATGATCGCGAAGCTTGTCGCCTTATCAGCCGAGACACGCCTTCGATAGTGCGTACGTCAGTCGACTGGTCGCAGAGGATCCCGCCACTGAGCGGCATTTCACGGAGTACTTCGGAGACCTCCTGTCGCTCAAATTGCGCGGCCGGCTTCGGTCGCCGGCGCTCGTCCAGGATGCCAGGCAGGAGACGTTCGTGCGCGTCCTGACTACGCTCAAGCAGCGGGGAGGTCTGGATCGGCCCGAGACCCTCGGGGCGTTCGTCAACTCCGTCTGCAACAACGTGCTCTTCGAAATGTATCGCTCGCAGACCCGGACATCGGCGCTCGACGAAGATGCTCCCGAGACGCCGGACAACGCCGCCAGCGCCGAGTCGACCCTGATGCTGGCTGAGAACCGCGATCGACTCCGTCGTGCGCTCGAGGCGCTGCCCCGCAAAGAGCAGGAACTGCTTCGCTGGCTCTACCTCGAGGAGCGTGACAAAGACGACGTGTGTCGGGACCTGAAGATCGACCGTGCCTACCTGCGGGTGCTGCTGTTCCGGGCGAAGGCCCGGCTCAGGGAGCAGCTCGCCGACAACAGCGAGCGATCGTAGCCATGACACACAACCACGCCATCGAAACGTCGGCGGCCGAACGATACCTGCTCGATGAAATGTCCGAGATCGAGCGCTTCAGGTTCGAAGAGCACTTCTTCGACTGTGAGGAGTGCGCCGGGCAGATGCGGCTCGGGCATCACCTGCGGACCCACGCCCGCGAGCTGTTCCCGGCGGCCCCGCCGCGCGCCGGGCACACCACCTCGACGCCGCCGGTTGTTGTCAGCACCTCGCGAGGCATTTCGAGCCGCGTCGCGTTGCCCTGGGCAGCGGCGGCCGTGCTCGCCGTGGGATTGGCGTATCAGACACTCGATTCCGGTCGCGGGCGCCTCGACGGCGACTCGCTGGCGTTGTCGCCCGTCGTGCTCCGGCCAGCCTCGCGCGGCGCGCTGCCCGCGGTAGCGATTCCGGCTGAAGGGGAGTTCGCCGCTCTGACGTTCGACGTGCAGGGCGCCGCGGCCGGCCGCGACGTCGCCTATCGCATCACCCGCGTCGACGGGGAAGAGGTGCAGGCGGGACGTCTCACGGCCTCCCCCGCAGGAATGGCGTTCGTGCTGGTGCCCGCCGATCGTCTGACGGACGGACAGACGTACGTGCTGACCACCAGCGGCGACGCAAGCGAGCCGGCAGCGGAATACCGATTCACTGCGAGGCGATAATCGCCAGTTCCAGTTTCCAGTTGCCAGTTTTCAGTTGCCAGAGGTCCTTACTGGTTATCAGTTGCCCGTCGTTGCCTGTCGTTGCCCGTAACTGGAAAAGAGGAGGAACTGGAAACAGAAGAGAATTGGCAACTGGAAACCGGCAACTGGAAGCTGAAGAAAGCCCACAGGCAATCCCCCTATTCCGCGGCCCCTTAGTCAAATTCTTGAAAGATTACTGCTGGGATGGAGTAAAGTTCTAGCCTTTCAAGGATCGGAACCCCATGGGTGAATCACATTCGGAGATGGACCGGAAGGCACTCATCGACAGGCTGCTGCGGCAAGCGCACGAACAGAGCCGCAAGAGCGCGGAACGGTCGCCATTCTGGCGCGAGGGCGAGTGGCGCTGCGAGTTCTACAAGCAGCCGGGAGACGCCCGGCTGAAGGTCTTCAGCGGCGAGCAGTGTGTGCACGAGGAACGTGTGCAGAACCACGCAGCGGCGGACAGGCGCTCGAAGGAACTGAGGCGTGTGGTCGTGCAGAGCCGGCGCGCCGGGCAGGAGAACTGTCTGCTGAGATAATCCGCTCGCCCGGGAGATGAGCCCCGCGCCGCAGCGCGGCGCAAAGCCGGCGCACGACGCTCAGGCTACAATCGCAGGATGCTCTCCCACGGGAAACGCTGGAAGTACGCCTTTCGCACGTTCTTTTCGCTCATCTTTCACGGCCGCATCGCCAACGACATCCTCGCCGCATTCGTGCCGGCAGCGCCCGCGGCCGCCGCTCAGGCGCCGTCCGCCCCAGCAGAGACGCCAGATCGCGCCGTCCAGCTGCTCGGACTTCTTCAGCGAGACGGCCGCCTCGTCGATTTCCTGATGGAAGATCTTTCTGCCTACGACGATGGCCAGGTGGGCGCAGCGGTGCGCGACGTG
>JBOGIX010000515.1:0-3382 GCA_050744685.1 Vicinamibacterales bacterium
GCCGTGTGCCACGGCCGGCACGCCCCAATGTCTGGCGTCACATAGCCTGACGTCGGATACCATTCTTCGAGTCGTTCTCGTGCCTTCGTGTCTTCGTGCCTTGGTGTCTTCGGGCCTTCGTGTCTTCGTATTGCACGCAGCGAAAGCCGTCGGCCCCGTCTGGGAATGACGTCGTGTCGTCGTGTCGTCGTGCAGGCCGAAGGCCGTGCCGTGATCTGATCGCAGCGTGACAGCGAACACAGTTCGCCCAAGCTCACGCCAGAATCTTCGACACGATCTTCCCGCTCACATCCGTCAGCCTGAAATCGCGCCCCTGGAACCGATACGTCAGCTTCTCGTGATCGATGCCCAGCAGCCTCAGCATCGTCGCGTGCAGGTCGTGGACGTCGATCGGGTCTTCGACGACGTTGTAGCCGAGGTCGTCGGTGCGGCCCACGGTGATGCCCGGCTTGATGCCGCCGCCGGCTACCCACATCGTGAACGCGCGCGGATGATGGTCCCGTCCCAGGAACTTCGACCCGTTGCGCGCCTCGTTCATCGGCGTGCGGCCGAACTCGCCGCCCCAGACCACCAGCGTGTCCTCGAGCAGCCCGCGTTGCTTCAGATCCGTGAGCAGCCCGAAGATCGGCCGATCGGTCTGGCGGCACAGGTGCGGCAGCTTCTCGACGATGTCCTCGCCGAACGAGGCGCCGTGCGTGTCCCAGCCGCGATGATAGAGCTGTACGAACCGCACGCCGCGTTCCACGAGCCGGCGCGCCAGCAGGCAGTTGTTGGCGAACGACGCCTTGCCCGGCTCGGTGCCATACAGCTCGTGAACGGAGGCCGGCTCCTTCGACAGGTCGGTGAGCTCCGGCACGCTCGTCTGCATCCGGTAGGCCATCTCGTACGCGGCGATGCGGGTCTGGATCTCCGGATCACCGACGTCGATCGAGCGCATCCGGTTGAGATCGTTGATCGCCCCGATCGACCGGCCGCGCACGTCCGCGTCGACACCGTCGGGGTTTGAGGCGAAGAGGACCGGCTCCCCCGTCGACCTGAACTCCACCCCCTGGTGCGTCGTCGGCAGGAAGCCGCTGCCCCAGCACGATTTGCCGCCGTCCGGGTTGTTCTCGCCCGAGAGCAGGACCACGAACGCGGGGAGATCCCTGTTCTCGCTGCCGAGACCATAACTGAGCCATGAACCGAGGCTCGGACGCCCGATCACCTGATGGCCAGTGTTCATGAAGATTTGCGCCGGCGCGTGATTGAACTGCGTGGTCCGCATCGAGCGGATGATGGTGATGTCGTCGGCCACCCTGCCGAGGTTGGGGAGCAGCTCAGAGATCTCCGCGCCGGACTGGCCGTGCTTCCTGAACTGGAACGGGGAGCCGAGCAGCTTCGGCGTGCCCTTGATGAACGCGAAGCGTTCTCCCTTGATGAACTCCTCGGGAATGTCCTGGCCGTCGTGCTTCCGCAGCGCCGGTTTCGGATCGAAGAGGTCGATCTGGGAGGGCGCGCCGGCCATGAAGAGATAGATGACGCGCTTGACTTTCGGCGCGAAGTCGAGGCCGCCCGGCACGCCAACCGGCTTCTGGAGCGCCGCCGCGAGCACGACGTCGTCCATCAGCGACGCGAGCGCGAGCCCGCCGATACCGAAGGACGCCTGCTCGAAGAAATGCCGCCGCGTCAGCGAACGCAGCCCTTTCATGACTACTCCTTGGTGATCGCTTCGTCCAGATTCAGCAGCACGTTTGCGACAATCGTCCATGCCGCAAGCTCGATCGACGCCTCGCGTGTATCGGCGACATCGCCGGATACGCGCGCGGCCGCCTCCGGCTGCTCGCCGTAGTGCGCCAGCTCCTTCTCGAACGCGGCGACGAGCCGATCGATCTCGGCGGGCGCGGCGTCGCGCGACAAAACGCGCTTCACCCCGACTTTGGCGCGAGCCGCCGGCGTATCGCCTGAGGTGATCATGAGCATGGCGAGCGCGCGCGCGGCCTCGAACGAGGCCGGGTCGTTCAGCAGCGTCAGCGCCTGCAGCGGCGTGTTGGTGCGGACGCGTCGAACCGTGCAGTACTCGCGGCTGGTCGAGTCGAACGTCATGAACGCCGGATACGGCGACGTGCGGCGCCAGAACGTGTAAAGGCTGCGCCGATAACGGTCCGCGCCGCTGCTCGTCGTCCACCGATCCGAGTTGTACGGCATGTTCCAGATCCCCTCCGGCTGCAGCGGGAACACGCTCGGGCCGAACATCTCCAGGTTCAGCAGGCCGCCCGCCGCGAGCGCCGCGTCGCGCACCATCTCGGCTTCCATGCGGACGCGAGGACCGCGGGCGAACAGCCGGTTGTAGGGATCCTTCTCCGCCAGCTCGGCGCTCATGGCCGACGACTGCCGGTACGTGGACGAGAGGACGATCGTGCGAAGTATGGCCTTCCGGCTCCAGCCCTTCGCCATGAACTCGGTCGCGAGCCAGTCGAGCAGCTCACGGTGCGTGGGAGGCGAGCTCTGGCTGCCGAAATCCTCGCTGGTCTCGACGAGGCCGCGGCCGAAGATCTGCTCCCAGAAGCGGTTCACTGCGACGCGCGCGACGAGCGGGTTGTCCTCGTCGACGAGCCAGCGCGCGAGGCCGAGCCTGTTGATGGGCAGGTCGCTGCGCATCGGATGCAGCGCGCCGGGTGTTGCGGCATAGACGCGCTCCCCCTTGGCCGCGAAGCTGCCGCGCTCGCGCAGCTCGAACGACGGCCGCTCGAACGACGGCCGCTCCTTCATGACGAGCGTGGAGGGAATCTGCAGGTTGGCGAGCGCCTTTCTCGCCTCGGCGATCGCCTCGCGCACGGGTGTCAGCAGCGGGCTGGTCGCGCGGAATGCGGCGGCCAGGTCTTCGGTCTGTGCGGTCGTCCGCTCCGCGACAGGCGCGTGCAGGATGGGCCGAAGCCGGGCCGCGAGATCCATGCCTTCCAGCGGATCGGCGCTCGTCGTGACGGACAACCGGAAACGACCGATCCCCTGGCCGATGGTGCCGTCGAGGTGATCGATCCGCACGGTGATGCGCGTGCCGCCGGGGAAGCCGAACGGTGTCTCCGCCGCGAGTACTGCGTGGCGCGCAGTCCGCTCCGGGTCGCGCATCGCATTGATGATCCAGGATCCACTCTTGAGGCTGGCCGTCCCTCGCCCGGGAACGAGAATGTCGGCCGGCTCGAACGGGTACGCCGAGTCGTCCACCTTGATCGTTTTGAACGACACGGGCTGGTCGGGTGTGGCGGGCGCCGCGTTCTGCTCGATCTCGACGCGAATTCCTGTGACGCGGAAGTGTCCGTACCCGTCACGACCGGGCCCGCCTCTCGGCAATGAAGGATCCGGAAGGGCCTCGAGACGTACGCCGGTGATCGCCTGCAGGGGAGTG
>JBOGIX010000516.1:0-1794 GCA_050744685.1 Vicinamibacterales bacterium
GCGCAAGGGGGCGGGCGTCGTCCCGCGCAAGGATTTCGAGCTGCTGCACCAGATGCGCGACTTCCTGCAGTGGCGCCGGCGGGACGCGGTGCTGCTTGCCGAGGCGAACGTGCCGCCCGACGAGTCGCTGGAGTATTTCGGCGACCTCGGCGACCGGCTGCAGCTGATGCTCAACTTCCCGGTGAACCAGCGGCTGTTCTACGCGCTGGCCACGTCCGACGTCAGGCCGCTCGTGCGCGCGCTCGAGGCGACGTACAAACGGCCGCATGCGGCGCAGTGGGTCAATTTCCTGCGCAGTCACGACGAGCTCGATCTCGGACGTCTGACCGTACCGCAGCGGCGCCGGGTGTTCGAGGCCTTTGCCCCGTCGAAAGACATGCAGCTCTACGATCGCGGCGTCCGCCGCCGCCTCGCGCCGATGCTCGACAACGATCGGCGCAAGCTGGAGCTCGCCTTCAGCCTGCTGTTCACGCTGCCGGGCACGCCGATGATCCAGTACGGCGACGAGATCGGCATGGGCGACGATCTATCGCTCCCCGAGCGCGAGTGCGCGCGGACGCCCATGCAGTGGTCCTCGTCCAGGAATGGCGGATTTTCGACGGCGGCGCGCACCGTGCGGCCGGTGATCGCGGATCCCATCTTCGGCTTCCAGCGCGTGAACGTGGAGGGGCAGCGGCGCAATCCGCAGTCGCTCCTGAACTGGATGGAGCGCAAGATCCGCATGCGCCGCGAGTGCCCGGAGATCAGCTGGGGAGACTGGCGCATTGTCGACCCCGGCACGCCCGGCGTGCTCGCCATGCGCTATCTCTGGCGCGGGCACTCGCTGCTGATCCTGCACAACTTCACGCCGAGGAGCCGTGTCGTGCGGGTCGACGCCGGCGCCGCCGGGCATCGGGAGCTCGTGGATCTGCTGTGGACCAACGACGCGAGTGCAGACGAGAACGGGCGGTTTGCGATCCAGCTCGAACCGTATGCCTATCGCTGGTTCCGGGCCGGGGGCAAGGATCGGATCGTCTCGCGGGAGTAGCGGTCCAGCGTCGGCCGGCTGCAGGTGCTGCGGCGAAATGTCACAATGTGGCGATGGCTCTGTTTTCCGGCGATCGCTTATCTTGCGGCGAGGATGGATCAGTGAGAGCTCGCCGATGCCTCTTGTCTGTAGCCGCGACGGTCGCGCTGGTGTCGGCGCTCGGCGCGCAAAGCGGACCGACAGGAGGGCTGGCCAGCATTCAGGCGCCGTCGCTCCGCGAGTGGCTCACTTACATCGCGTCCGACGAACTGGAGGGCCGTGAGGTTTATACCGAAGGCCTCGGCCTCGCCGCGTCGTATATCGCCGATCACCTCGCCGGGTGGGGCGTGAAGCCTGGCGTCTCCGACGGGACTTACTTTCAGACGGTCAAGGTCGTCGGCCTCAGGAACAACAGCCGGAGCACGGTCACCGTCGAGGTGAACGGCGAGAAACGCACGTTCACGGACGGGGAAGGGGTGACGTTCCCTCGCAACTCGGGGAAAGCCCAGACCATCGAGACGAGCGACGTGCGTTTCGTTGGCTACGGCCTGCAGATTCCGGCTGCCGATGTCGACGACTACGCGGGCGCCGACGTGAAAGAGGCCGCGGTTGTCTGGCTCGGCGGCTCGGGCCCGGCGACCGCGGGCACGATATCGACCCGACTGCTCAACGCGCGCTCGCGGCTGGCGATTGAGAAGGGTGCAGCGGGCGCGATCGGGCCGCAGACCACCGGCGGCCGCGGCGGACGCGCAGGCGGCACGGGAGCACCAGCCGGTCGGGCCCAGGGC
>JBOGIX010000517.1:0-5180 GCA_050744685.1 Vicinamibacterales bacterium
CCCCCGAACCGCCCGAATCGGTTGCGCTCCTCGACGACGAGGATCGCCGCGTGCTCGCGCACGCGCGTGCGCACGTGCCTCGCTGGCTCCACGAGGTCGATCGCATTCCGCCGGCGGAGCTCGTGGACGACATCATCGAACGGACCGCATATGCGTTCGAGCTTGCGGGCGCTCGCCGCCGGCAGGCGTGGGAAAACGTCAAGAAGATGCGGGGCCTCGTGCGGCGCATCCAGAATCGCGGCTACGCGACGATTCCGCGGATCGCCGAGTACCTGAAGGCCCTCACCGCCGGCGACGAATCGAATGCCGTCGTCGAGGCGCTCGACGCCGTCAACCTGATGACCGTGCACGCGTCGAAGGGGCTCGAATTCCCCGTCGTGTTTCTCGTCAACCTCGCCCGCGGCGCAAGCGGGCCGCCCAGGCCGATACGGGTCGTCGTTGGGACATCGGGCGGCGAGTCAGCAGGCGCCGAGTCCGTCACGGTTGGGTCGTTCCTCTCCGAGACAGACGAGGCGGAGCGCGAGCGGGAGCGTCACGAGACGCGCCGCCTGCTGTATGTGGCCGTGACTCGCGCGCGCGATCGACTGTATCTCGCCTCGACGCTGAAAGAGGGTGTGCACGTTCCCGGCCGAGGCAGTCTCGCCGAGGTGCTGCCGGACTCGATCAACGCACTTTTCAGCCGCGCGGCGGCGGTCTTCGACGAACTGGACACGGTCGGTTGGACAGGAACATCGGGCCACGAGTATGCCTGGCGGCTGTGCCGCCCCTCAGCCGTGCCGCTGTTGATGGACCCACCTGCGGCCGAGGACCCGAACGAGTCGGCCAACGCGCCTCGTGCGATCGACGACTTCGATCCGCCGTCGCCCGCTGGGAGCCGTCCCCGCGTGCCGGCGACGCACTCTGACGATGGAGAGGAGCGGCAGGCGCGGTTCGGCGCGGCGCGATCCGACCGTGTGCTCGGCAGCATGATTCACCGGCTGTTCGAGCGAGCCGCGCAGCTCGGCGAGGAACCGGATCCGATCGCGGTGGCGAATCTCGCGCGACTCGTGCTCGCGCCTGACGAGCGCGTGAGCGTCGAGGATCCGGAGGCGTTGGTCCATGCGGCCTCGAGCGCGTGGCTGAAGGCGCGCCGCCGGCCCGACGTCGTAACCGCGCTGGATGGCGCGGAGAGATTTCACGAAGTGCCCTTCTCGCTGCTCGAGGGCGAGGGGGACACCGCGCAGATCGTACGAGGCACGATCGATTGCCTCGTTCGCAAGGGCGATGGCCGCTTCCTGGTCGTGGAGTTCAAGACCGGCCGGCCGCACCCCGGCCACGAGCGCCAGCTGGCGGTGTACGTCCGCGCGGCCGAAGCGTTGTATCCGGATGCGCCCGTCGACCGTGCACTGATCTACCTGTGATTTACACGATCGGCCACTCGACCCACACCGCCGAGGCATTCGTCGGGCTGCTTCGCGCGCATGGTGTGGCGCAGATCGCGGACGTACGGACGGTGCCGAAGTCGCGGCGGCATCCGCATTTCAATGGCCCCGCGCTCGACACGATCCTGCGCGATCACGGCGTCACCTACCGGCACTTTCCGGCGCTCGGGGGGTTCCGGACGCCACGACCCGACTCGCGAAATACGGCGTGGACGCACCCCGCATTCCGCGGCTATGCCGATTACATGGAAACGGATGCCTTTCGTGTCGCGTTGGCCCCGCTACTGGCGTTTGCCAGCGACGCGAGCACCGCCGTCATGTGCGCCGAGTCGGTCTGGTGGCGATGTCACCGTCGGTTGCTCGCCGACGCGCTTGTCGTTGGCGGCGCGACGGTACGCCACATCCTCTCGCTCGCCGAGCCGAAACCCCACGAATTGACCGAGTTCGCCAGGGTCGAGGAGGGCAGGGTCACCTATCCGGGACTGCTGTAGGTCGTTTTGTCCCTCACGGATGTCAATCCGCCTCCTCGCGCTGCCCGGTGAGAATTCCTTCTGAAAGTCGCGCTTTTCGCATGTCTTCGCATCAGGCGGGAACCAATTACCCTGGTGCCCGGTCTAATGAAATACCTGGCGTTTGAATTGCAACAGCCGGGTGGCGACGGGAGGTGCATATGGCAGTCCCTGGGGTTGCGCTGAACTACGTGAAGCCCACGAAGACCATCTTCGAGCTCGAGGCGCTCGAAGGTCTGCCGTGCGGATGTGTGGCAGCCGCCTATCGGGCGCGTCCATGGGATGTCGCCGTGGTCTCGCTCGAGGCCAAGGGTCCGCACTGCATCCTCTCGGGGCACGCGAACGGCCAGATTCTCCGACTGGGCGATCCGTCCGAGTTCGACGAGGAGGAGTCGGACGAGTAGTCACGCGTTCCCGCCCCATCGCCACTCAGCCAAGCACAACCACACACCTCGAGCGAGCCTCCGGCGGGCGACGCCGTGTCCTTCGGCGCCACGCACGCCGTCGGAGGCGGTTCGAAGTACGTGTTTCGGGAGCCTTTTTACCCGAAGATCTTGATTGCGTACAGGAAAGCCGTTCCCGTACAATTCGAAAGTTTATAAAACCCGTGACCAAGCTGTCGGAGAGCAGTGAAAGGAGTACAGCTTAGATGCCGTTGACGTGTCCGAGCTGCGGGAACGACCGCAATTTCCTGGTCAAGACCCTGCAGATGCATGTGGTGCAGTTGCGCGACGATGCCCGTGTCGAAGCCAGCGAATATGGGAAACCTGCCGTCATCGAAGTGCTCTGCGATGAGTGCGAGAAGGAGCTGAATTTCGTCGACTTCGACGAACAGGTCCGCAACGAGCTCCTGCTCACGCTCGGCGCCCGCTGATTCTCGTCATTCCTCCCCCGGCTCCGCCTCTTCGAAGTAGTCGCATTCCGGGCAGATCCACTCACGCGTGATTCGCGCTGCCGCCTGACCGCTGCCGGGGATGTTCTCCCGAATCTCCCTGACGCTCAGCCGCATGGTCTCGCCGCAGAGAGGACACTCTTTTACCGCCATGGGCCTATTGTAAGACCGGGACGGCGCCATCGCCCGCCGCCAGGGCGCAAGAGTGCCCCCCGGCAGCAAGAGGCCGCCCGCGAGGACAAATGAGTACAAATATTGACTTCGGTCGAGAAGGACGGCACTCTTTCCTTGGGACTTTTCGCACTGCGGTATGCGTGACTATTACGAGGTGCTCGGCGTGTCGGCCGATGCGGGAGCCGACGAAATCAAGCGGGCCTACCGGCAGCTCGCGCGTCGGTACCATCCCGACATCTCGGGCGACGACCGTGCGACGCCGTTTCTCGAGCTCGCACAAGCCTACGACGTGCTGCGCGATCCGCTCCGTCGGCGCCGGTACGATGCCGGCCTGGCGCCAGGGCTTCGAGCGACGGTGCGCACTGAAACCGGGAATGCCTGGTTCGCCGATGAGGTCGCCATCGACTTTCCCTCGGTCGCGAGCGTGCTCGATCGGATGCGCGACGCGTTCTTCACAGCGGAATTGCCCATCACTCGCTCGGCCCAGCTGGTGCTGACACCGCGCGAAGCGTTCGACGGCATCACCGTGCCGCTCGACGTGCCGCTGCGGCGCACGTGCCCGGAGTGCGGGGGACGCGGCGAGGTGTGGGCCGACTGGTGCCTGATGTGCACCGGCCTGGGCGAGGTCACCGCCACGCATTCGCTTCGCGTCCGGGTGCCGCCCGGCGTTCGTGACGGCGCCAGGTTCCGCTTCAGCGTGACTCCTCCCGGCGCCCCGCCGACCGTCGTCGAAGTCCGCATCGGCATACGGTAGAGTCCGCGCGCGGACCCCGGCGCAAGCGGGTCCCGCCAAACACGAGATGCAGCCACACCTCCACCTGCTCTGGGTGCTCCAGGTCGTCTGGGGCGCGATTGGCGTGCTGCTCGGCGTTTCCACGCTGGTGCTGGCCGCCGGGGCCGCCGCGATCGGCTGGACGAGCAATGGTGACGAGCTGGCCGCCGGCATCACCGCCGCGGCGTTCGCCATCTGCGCCGTGCTGCTCCTGGCCGCCGGCGCCGCCAACGGCTGGGCCGGCAGAGCGCTGCGGCAGCGCCGGCCAAACGGCCGCATGGCCGCGCTCGTGCTGGCCGTTCCCAATCTCTTCGTGCTGCCGTTCGGCACGGCGCTCGGCATCTACGCCCTCTGGGTGCTGCTCCACGGCGAGGCGCGCGCGGAGTTCGAGCGTCGCGCATGACGAGCAACTCCGACCGCACGTCATCGGGGCTCGATGCAAACGTGGCCGCCGCCCTCACCTATGCCATCGGCTGGGTCACGGGCGCGGCGTTCTATGTTCTCGAGCCGGAAAACAAGTTCGTCCGCTTCCACGCGCTGCAATCCATGCTCGTCTTCGGCGGGCTGTCGCTCGCGTGGATGATCACGATCTCCATCCCGTTTCTCGGCTGGATCGTCGCCTTCTTCGTAATCCCTCCGCTGTCGGCGATCCTGTGGCTCATCCTCATGTACAAGGCCTACCATGGGGAGCGCTACAAGGTGCCGGGCGTCGGCCAGATGGTGGAGGACAGGATCGGGAGTTGAGAGCCAGTTGTCAGTTTCCAGTTTCCAGTCTCCCAGTTCCCGGTTCCCGGTTGCCAGTTCCCGAGTTCCCCAGTTCCTGACTTCCTCAGTCCACTTCCCCAGTTTCCCGGACCGGCTGATACAATCGGTTGAGTCCCATGGCGAACCTCTCCGAAAGCTCGGTGCTCGATGCGCTCAAGGCGGTCCGCGACCCGGACCTGAACCGCGACATCGTCAGCCTGAAATTCGTCAAGAACGTGCGGATCGACGGCGGGCGCGTGGCTTTCACGATCGAGCTGACGACTCCCGCGTGTCCTGTGAAGGACCAGATGCGCGAGCAGGCGCGGGCGCTGGTGCTGCAGGTGCCGGGCGTCGAGAGCGTCGAGATCGAGATGACGGCGCAGGTGCGCTCGACGATTTCCGCGGATCTCGGCAAGGCTCCGGTCGAAGGCGTCAAGAACATCATCGCCGTCGGTGCGGGCAAGGGAGGCGTGGGCAAGACGACCGTGGCGGTGAACCTCGCCATCGCGCTCAGCCAGTGCGGCGGACGCGTGGCGATGATCGACGGGGACATTTACGGTCCGAACGTGCCGATCATGCTCGGCATCAGCACGCAGCTGACGACCGACGGCGACAAGATCATCCCGGCCGAGAAGTACGGCATCCAGCTCGTGTCGATGGCTTTAGTG
>JBOGIX010000518.1:0-4850 GCA_050744685.1 Vicinamibacterales bacterium
CGGCACAAGCGTGCCGTCGGCGTTCGGTTCTTCCTCCCACAAGGCGGCGTACGCCCTGGCGGGATCGAGTGCCGCCTTGGGACCCCGCTGAGCCACGACGCCCCCTGTCCTCACGGGTGCTCTCTGGCGATGCAAGGGCATCTTGCGGCAACGCCAACCGATCGTTCACACGCCGGTGGCGAGGGTCGTTTCGTTGCCCGATCGCGGGCTCGCCGCGTCGGCTTCGGCGAGCCTCGCCTGCCATTGCCGGTTGAACACCTGCCGGCACCATGCCCTGGTCGCGCGCGCACGACGCCGCGCTGCGGCGCCGTCCTGGAAACGCCGCTTCGGGTGCACGGGCATGTCGATGCCGAGCACCGACCGCACGCCGGCGCTCACGACGTCCTGCTTGAGCGTGGAGAGGCGCGCCGCGTCGCCGCCGAGCACCTGCTCGAACGGGATGGCGACCGCCGCCGCGATCGCCGACCGCACGGTAAACGGAGAGAAGGCGTCGAACCCGCACGCCGCCGCCGGCGCGGCGGTGCGCACGTAGCTGCGCGACAGGCCGCCGGAATAGACCTGGCTGTGTTTGATGGCGTCGATCCCCCAGCCTTCCTGGTACAGGAGCGGGTTCCGCAGCACGCTCGAAAGCGTGAGGTCAGAATCTTCGAGCGGGTAGGACTTGAGGTTCTCGTCGCCTCCGTCGCCGTCCATCAGGTACCGCAGCGACGGATGCCGCTCGCGGATCCCTCGCAGCAGGCACAGACTCGCGGCGCCGCACTCGACGTCGAGCGGATGATAGTCCTCGATCACGGCGATCGCCGACTCGAGATCGAACTGCTCCGGCGCGACCGCGATCCGCTCCCACGTGTCCTCGATGCCCAGCGCCGCAACCGCGCGGTGCGCCTGGATGGCGTCCGCGCCGCCGCCGAGGTCGAGCGTGAATGCGCGCACCAGGGATGGATCGCGCCCCAGCGTCGCACAGGCATGACGCGCCATCAGCAGCGCGGCCGTGCTGTCGACGCCGCCGGAAAAGGTGATCGCGATCGGCGCCGTCGCGGGGAGCGTCTCGATCCACCGTGTGGCCGCGGCGTGCGCGGCGCGGATGTATGCGGCGCCGGCCGCCTCGATGTCGGCCGGCCCTTGCGCAACCGGCGGTTCGAAAAACCGCTGATACCTCGGAGCCGGATCGGGGCACCCGACCTGGTCCAGCTCGACGATGTGATGCGCAGGCACCATGCGTGTGTAGGCGGGATCGAACTGCCAGCCGATGCGCTGCTCCTGGCACCACGCGAACAGGCGATCCATGCGATCGGCCACGACGAGGAACGGGCCGTGATACATCTTGGCCACGAAGTACCGCAGCGGAATACCGATGGTCCGCGCCAGCCTGACCGTGCGGTCCTCGCGCGACATCACGGCGAAGTGCCCGTCCGTCGCCGCGAGCGCATCGATATCGCAGCGCTGCACCGCGTCGGTCACCGCATACGCATCCGCACCGGCAAGTCCCGCCGTCCGCGGGCCCACCAGATCGACGATGCGGTCTACGCCTTCGAGCATGAAACCTCCTGAGCGGCTGCGCTCCCGTTGGTGGCAGCGGCTCCGTCGATTCTATGACGTGCGCCTCGATTTGGACACGCGCAGGCGGAGGAGGACCGAGACCATCACCCCCCTCCTCGATCTTGTTCCTCCTCCCACGATATCCTGCGAATATGAGTGCCCGCCCGCTCCCCCGTGTGCTCATCGTCGGTGGCGGCTTTGCCGGCGTGGCGGCCGCCAAGGCGCTCGACGGTGCGCCCGCCGACGTCACGCTGATCGATCAGCGGAACCACCACGTGTTCCAGCCGCTGCTCTATCAGGTGGCGACCGCGTCCCTGTCACCCGCTGACATCAGCGCGCCGATCCGATCGATCCTGCGCGGTCAGCAGAACTGCGAGGTGGTGCTCGCCCCCGCCGACGGCGTGGACGTGGCCAATCGCCGCCTCCTCGCGGCGAACCGCTACGTGACCTACGACTATCTCGTGCTGGCGGCCGGGGCCACGCACGCCTACTTCGGCCATGACGACTGGGCGCCGATCGCGCCCGGGCTCAAGAGCATCGAAGACGCGACCGAGCTGCGGCGCCGCATCCTGCTCGCCTTCGAATCGGCCGAACACGAGGGCAGCGCCGAGGATCGGCGCGCCGTCCTCACTTTTGGCATCGTCGGCGCCGGACCAACCGGGGTGGAGCTCGCCGGCGCCATCAAGGAGATCGCCGGCCAGACGATCCCGCGCGACTACAAGCACATCGACACCAGGACGACGCGGGTGATCCTTTTCGAGGGAGGACCGCGCATCCTTCCGCCGTTCGACCCGAAGTTGAGCGCGCGGGCGCAGCGCGATCTCGAGCGCATGGGCGTGGACGTGCGCCTGAACTCGGTGGTCACCCGGGTCACGCGGCAGGGCATCTACATCGGCGACGAGTTCATTGCCGTGCGCAACGTGTTCTGGGCCGCCGGCGTGAAGGCGAGTCCGCTGGGACAATCGCTCGGCGTTGCGCTCGATCGCGCCGGGCGCGTCATCGTGGGACCCGACCTCACGATTCCGGGCCATCCCGAACTGTTCGTGACCGGCGACATGGCCGCCGCGCGTTCCGCCGACACCGGTGAGCCGGTGCCTGGCGTGGCCCAGGGCGGGTTGCAGATGGGCCGGTACGCCGGCGAAACGATCGCCCGCGAGCTGCGCGCCGGAGGGCGGCCGGTGCCTCGCCAGCCGTTCGTGTATCACGACAAGGGGTCGATGGCCGTGATCGGCAAGGCCAAGGCCGTCGCGGAGATCGGCCGTTTCAAGTGCGGCGGCTTCCTCGCCTGGCTGCTGTGGGGCGGCATTCACATCGCCTTCCTGATCGGCTTCCGCAACCGCCTGCAGGTGCTGCTCGCCTGGTTCTGGAACTGGCTGCTCAACGCGCGCGATGCGCGCCTCATCACCGGCGACGCGCACCTGAACATCCGCGTGCCGCGGTCAGGGGAGTTCGTCAGCAACGATCGGGAAGCCGCGACTACGCGATCTGAATCGTGATCGCGGTTCGCCGCTGGCGGTTCGCGGGTTCGGGCACATTCCGCGCTGAACGCCGTAGGAGGGTTCCAGGTTCAGGTTCGACTGCGAACTCGCCGCGGCGCGTGGCCGGCGGCATCTTGGACTTTGACCCGCGACCCCCGACCCGCGAACAGCGAACAGCGAACAGCGAGTGAGGCTACCGCGCTGATATCGTGCGCAGCACGGTCAACTCGCCACTGCCCTCGCTGATCCTGACGAACGCGTTGGCGGGTACATCCTTGAACGTCTGCGCAAGGCCGCTCGGCCAGCGCACCTCGATCGACTCGACGCGCGCACGCGCCGCCAGACCGAAGTGCAGCCGCACGTCGTTCTGCGAGAGATAGCTGCCGCCGCTCCGGCGCTCCTGGACCTGGGTGATCTCACCGGCGGCGACCTTCACGCGCGCACCGTACGCGCTGCGGTTCGACTTGCTGGCGGCCAGCTCGATCGACAGGAAGTTCTTGCCGTTACCGCCGTCGTTGCGAAGCACGGTCGGCGCGCCGTCGAGGTCGTTGATGGCGACGTCGATGTCGCCGTCGTTGTCGAGATCGCCGAAAGCGGCGCCACGGCTGGCCCCGCCTTCCATGAGCGCTCCCCCTATGGCCGGCGCGATCTCCGAGAAGGTGCCATCGCCCCGGTTTCGATACAGCAGCTTCCGCTGGCGGTATGGCGCGATGCCGCGCACCCGATCCACCTGCGGATAGACGTGGCCGTTGGCGACGAGAAGATCGAGCCAGCCGTCGTTGTCGTAGTCGAAGAATCCCACTCCCCATCCGACGAACGGCATGGCGGCCTTGGCGGTCTGCGTCGAGAACGACACGTCGCTGAACAGGAACCCCTTCTGCTGGCGGTAGAACGCGTTGTACTCGTCGGAGAAGTTCGTGACGAGCACGTTCGAGCGGCCGCGGCGGTCGTAGTCGCCGATGGCGATGCCCATCGAGGCCTGCGCCGCGCCGTTCTCGCTGAGCGCCGTGCCCGACGCGAGCCCGACCTCGGTGAACGTACCGTCGCCGTTGTTTTGATACAGGTAGTTCGGCCCGGTGTCGTTGGCCACGTAGAGATCGATCCGGCCGTCCTCGTTGAAATCGCACCAGGCGACGCCCATGCCGAATCGCGCCGCCTTGTCGTCCACGCCCGCCTTCGCGCCCACTTCGGTGAACGTGCCGTCGCCGTTGTTCCGGAAGAGCGAATCGCCGGAGCCCCGCAGGCCGCGCGGCCCGCACTGGACTTCGAGCCCCTGGAACTGGCAGTACTTCCCCTTGCCGAACTCCGGCAGCGCGTCGAGCCGGATGGCGACGTAGTTGGCGACGAAGAGATCCAGCCAGCCGTCGTTGTCGTAGTCGCCAAAGGCCGCGCCGGTCGACCAGCGCGGATCGCTGACGCCTGCTTTCGTGGAGACGTCGGTGAACGTGCCGTCACCGTTGTTGCGGTACAAGGCATCCGGCCCGAAACAGGTGACGAACAGATCCTCCCAGCCGTCGTTGTCGTAATCACCCGTCGCCACGCCCATGCCCCAGCCGGGGAAGCCGACACCCGCTTTGTCGGTCACGTCCGTGAACGTGCCGTCGCCGTTGTTCCGCCAGAGCTCGCTGCGCGCGCTCTTCGCGTCCGCCGCGGTCGCCACGGTCGGCGCGTTCACGAAATAGAGATCGATCCAGCCGTCGCGGTCGAAGTCGAACATCGCCACACCTCCGCTCATCGACTCGACGATGTACTTCTTTTCCGGGGAGAACGCGTGCTTGAACGTGATACGCGCGGAGGCGGTGACGTCGGTGAAGGTCACGGCGGCCGGGGCCT
>JBOGIX010000519.1:0-6971 GCA_050744685.1 Vicinamibacterales bacterium
CGCCTGTGGCGCGCCTAGTCCGTTATGCGGCCGCAGAACGAGTACAAGATTCTCGTTTCGAGCCGCATAACGGACAAACTTGCCGGCGGCCCGAGACGCGGCGCTCAGATATCCCATATGCGTTCCCGCTGATCGTAGAACGTGATGAGGCCGTCCTCGCTGACCTTCAGGACCGCCCCGAACCGCCCCGCGGCCATCGCCGCCGTCGTCCTGGCGCCTTCCACCGCGAGGTTCGAATGAGGCTCGACCGGCTCGCTGTGCAGCAGGATGGCGCCGACTGCCAGCAGGCGCCCGGAGAGATCGACGACCGTCGCGCCGTCGGTGCGCGCCAGTCCCGACAGCACGGCGGGATCGATCCGCGTGGCCGTCTGTCCCTGCAGCATGTGCAGCAGCTGGGCACGTGTTGGCACGTCGGTCCGTCCGGGCAGGTGCGGCGCGTCCAGCTGATCGCCGGGCGCGACCAGCAGCGGCAGCGACGCCGGCGGATCGCGCAGCACCACGAACAGCGCGCCCTGCCGCGCATCGGCAAGGTCCAGCGCCGTCTGGAACAGGCGTTCGGCCAGCGCGGGATTCCCGATCGCCGCGCACCACATCTCGTACTTCGCCTGGACGTCGAGCAGGTGCCAGCGGGCGTTGCGGAAGCTGAACACCTGCACGCCTTCCGCGAACATCTTGATTTCGTGCGCGGGACTGAGCACGACGCACACGTTGCGGTTGCCCGCCGTCGCCAGGGCGTGGGAGCGGTATTGCGTCGAGCACGGTACCTCAAGCCGTCCCGGCTGCACGCGCCGGCCGATCTCGAGGACATCGAGCACGAATCCGTTGCGGTTCACCAGGAACACGGTCTCGACGCCGTCGCACAGGCGGTAGAACGTCTTGATTCCGGTGAGCGCCGGGGTGTACTGGTAGGCCTGGTCGCTCAGCCCTCGCTCGGGATGCACCGGATCGTCGTCGGTGTCGAGCAGCAGCACGCCCGATGAGATGGCGCGGTTCTCGTAGCTCGACATCGTCGCGACGCGCAGCACTTCGATCGCCGTGGCCACGAGATCCGCGCGCGTCTGATTCGGATCGGAGTAGGCCATCTCGTCGACGAACGCGCCGACGTAGCGATCTTCGATGGAGCCGCGGAACAACTCGCCGCGCTCGAGCATCTGGCGGGGATCGAAGAGCGCGCGGTACCGCATCGAGAGGATGCCGCCGATGGCCCGCGCCAGCCGCACTTCGTGCGACGTGAACGGCCGACGCGCCGGCACGTGCAGGACGTGGCGCGATCCGAACCAGCGGATCGTCAATACCGATGGATCGCCCGTCGGCTCGATCGCCAGACGGCCGTCGGAGGACAGCGACGGGATCGGCTCGGTCTCGAACGTCGCGCGGCCGAAGAACTGCCGCAGCGCTGCCTGCAGCAGGTTGTCGTAGAGGGCACTGGCCGCAAAAACCGGCGGGAGCGACATGGATTTTCCATCATAATTCAGCGGAATGGCGCGGCGCACGTTAACCGACTTCTTCGAGGACCTTTCGCAGTTCGACCGTGAGTACCTGATCTACGACGACGGGTATCGCACCTGGTCGTATACCTACGGCCAGGCCACGGAACGCGCACGCGCGTTCGCGGCGGCTCTGCAGGACGCGGGCATCGTCAAGGGCCAGCACATCGTCATCTGGAGCGAGAACCGGCCGGAATGGATCATGGCGTTCTGGGGGTGCGTGCTCCAGGGCGTCGTGCTGGTGCCGATCGACTACCGCGCGTCGCCGGAGTTCCTGCAGAAAGTTGCTGCGATCGTCGACGCCCGGGCGATCGTCATCGGCGATACCGTGTCCCCTCCGCCGGAGTCCTCCAGTGGCCGGCCGATCTGGCCGATTGCCAGTGTCGCCACCGCTGCTCGCAGCCCGACGCGGGCGCCTGTCGAGTTGGCCCCGGACGACGTCGCGGAAGTGATCTTCACGTCGGGCGCGACCGCCGAGCCAAAGGGCGTCGTCCTCACGCACCGCAACATTCTCGCGAACATCGTCCCCATCGAGCGTGAAGTCGCGAAGTACAAGAAATACGCGAAGCCGTTCCTGCCGATTCGGTTCCTGAACCTGCTGCCCCTCAGCCATATGTTCGGGCAGGCCATGGCGACCTTCGTGCCGCCGCTGCTCGAGGGCGTCGTCGTCTTCACTCGCACTTTCGCCCCCGACGAGATCGTGGCGCAGATCCGCGCGCGCCGCGTGTCGGTCCTGGTATCGGTGCCGAAGATCCTGGAAGTGTTGCGCGATCACATGGTGCGGGTGGCGCCCGAAACGGCAATCGAGCCGGAGCGGAAGCTGCACTGGACGCAGCGATGGTGGCGCTATCGCCGCGCTCACCGCGCGTTCGGGGTGAAGTTCTGGGCCATGGTCGTCGGGGCGGCGCCGCTGGATCCGGAGGTCGAAGCCTTCTGGGGACGGCTCGGCTTTCTCGTCGTGCAGGGTTACGGCCTGACGGAGACCGCGCCGATCGTGACGTTGAACCACCCGCTGCACGCCTCGCGCGGCGCCGTCGGCAAGCCGATCGGCGGTGTCGAGGTCCGCATCGCCGACGATGGCGAGATTCTGGTGCGCGGCGAGAACGTGACGCGCGGCTACTTCAAGGCGCCCGAGGAGACGCGCGCGGCGTTCCGCGACGGCTGGTTCCACACCGGAGACATCGGCGAATTCGATGCCGAAGGGCGGCTGCACATCCGCGGCCGCAAGAAGGAAATGATCGTCACGCCTGAAGGGCTCAACGTCTTTCCCGAAGATGTCGAGCGTGCGATCAACGAACAGCCGGGGGTGCGCGAGTCCGCGGTGGTCGGCGCGCCCGTCCCCGGCAGCACGGCGGAACGCGTCCAGGCCATCGTGGCGCTCGAGGAGAACGCCGATCTCGATGCCGTCGTGCGCGCCGCCAACGCGGCGCTGAGCGATCATCAGAGGATCCGGGCGGCAACACGGTGGCCGTCGGGCGATCTCCCGCGCACGGAGGGAACCCGAAAGCTCAAACGGCGTGAGCTGCACGAATGGCTCCTGGGTGTACGCGACGCCGGGCGGGCGGAGGCGCCCCCCGCAGGGGCCGCGAAAGGCGGCGACCGCAGCGTGATTGCCGTGCTGGGCCGCTTCGCGCCGGGCCGGACGATCACGTCGTCCACGACGATGGACGAGCTCGGACTGAGCTCGCTCGAGCGCGTGGAGCTGATGATGGCGCTCGAGGACACGCTGCAGGTTACGGTCGACGAGGGAAGGTTCTCCGCGGCGGCGACCGTCGCGGATCTCGAGTCGCTCGCTCGCGGCATCGATGTGCCGGGACCGCACATCACGACGGGGACGATCGATGCCCGGGTTTCAGCCCCTGAACCCATCGATTTCCCGGCGTGGAGCCGCACTGCGCCCGCCCGCCTGCTTCGGCGCGTGAGCCTGCCGACCTGGATCCTGCCGCTCGCACGCGTGTTTGCCCGCGTCAAGGTCGAAGGCCTCGAGCACCTCGACGCGCTGACGGGACCGGCCATCTTCGCGGCCAACCATCAGAGCCACTTCGATGCGCCGGTCGTCCTGATGGCGCTACCGCCGAAATGGCGCTACCGCCTGGCGCCGGCGATGGCCAAGGAGTTCTTCAAGGCGCACTTCTACCCGGATCAGTTCAGCCGGAAGGCGTACGTCACCAACAGCCTGAACTACTATCTCGCCGCGCTGTTCTTCAACGCGTTTCCGCTGCCGCAGCGCGAGACGGGCACGCGGCAGACGCTTCGCTACATCGGCGACCTCGTGGCCGGCGGGTATTCGATCCTGATCTTTCCCGAGGGACGTCGAACAGACGAGGGCGAAATTGCGCGGTTCCTGCCGGGCGTCGCAATGATTGCGGCGCGGCTGCAGGTGCCGGTCGTGCCGGTTCGACTGGACGGGCTCGACCGTATCCTGCACCATAAGTGGAGGTTCCCGAAACGCGGCGCGGCGCGCGTGGTCTTCGGCCGGCCGCTGTCGCTGCACGGCGCGGATTACGCCGCCCTGGCCGGGCAGGTTGAGGCGGCCGTTCGGGCGCTTTCGCCCGTTATGCGGCTTGCAACGAGGAAACCTCATTGCTGAGTTTGCGTGCGAGGTGTCAATATGGCACAATCTTTGATTGAAAGGATAGCACTTGAGCAAGGATGATCTGATTGATGTGCAAGGGACGGTCGTGGCCGTCCACAGCGGCGGCCTTTACCGCGTGCAGTGCGACCAGGGCCACGAAGTGCTTGCCCAGTTGAGCGGCCGCATGCGCCGTTTCCGCATCAAGGTGGTGCCCGGCGATCGGGTCACGGTGGGCGTGTCCCCCTACGATCCGGTTCGCGGCATCATCACGTTCCGCGCTCGCTAGATACTTATTTGAGTTCTCACACAGCACACCATCAGACCTCCCGACCCCGCCGGCGACGATCGGGCTCCCGGGGCGGCACTCGCGGCACCCAGCATCGCACGCAGGCACCGGCCGCGCCGTCGGCGCCCACCGTCGCGAGGCCCCAGGCCTCTTACGATCCCAGCCCCGTCCCCTTCGACGCGCTCAATCTCGACGCGACGCTGCTCGAAAGCATCCGGCAGCGGGGTTTCGCCACGACTACGCCCATCCAGAGCGCGGTCGTGCCGATCATCATGGAGGGGGACGACCTGATTGGCTGCGCCGACACCGGCACGGGCAAGACGGCGGCGTTCCTGCTGCCGATCCTCAATCGGCTGTTGAAGACGCGCGCCGCGGCCCCCGAGGAGCGGGGCTACACGCGGGTGTTGATCCTCTCGCCGACGCGCGAGCTCGCCGTGCAGATCGAAGACGACGTGCAGGGGTTCTCGTATCACACGGACCTGACGAGCATCGCCGTCTACGGCGGCGTGCCGATGGATCAGCAGGAGCGCGCGCTCAAGTCCGGCGTCGACATCATCGTGGCGACGCCAGGCCGGCTGATGGATCACATGCGCAACGGCGCCGTGTCGTTCGACAAGCTCGACACGCTGGTGCTCGACGAAGCGGATCGCATGATGGACATGGGCTTCTGGCCCGACGTCCGCCGCATCGTGGCCACGCTCCCGGACGCGGCGGCGCGCCAGACGCTGCTGTTTTCCGCGACGATGCCCGACGAGGTGATGACGCTGGCCGACGAGGTCGTGTGCGACGCGAAGTACGTGCAGATCGGATCGGCGGGCGGCCCGGCCAAGAGCATCACGCACACGGCCGAAAACGTGCCCGCCTCGCAGAAGACCGAGTGGCTGGCGAAGTTCCTGCGGCGAACCGGCGGTCCCGTGCTCGTGTTCGTCAGGACGAAATCAGGTGCGGAGCGGCTTGCCCGCAGGCTCGCGTCGCTCGGACTGAAGGCCGCGGCGCTGCACGCCGATCGCACCCAGGCGCAGCGGACGCAGGCGGTCGAAGGCTTCCGCAGCGGCCGTTTCCGCGTGCTCGTCGCCACCGATGTCGCCGCGCGCGGACTGGATATCGACGGGATCACGCACGTGGTGAACTACGAGGTTCCTTCGAGCCGCGAGACCTACGTGCACCGGGTCGGGCGGACGGGCCGCGCCGACGCCACCGGAACGGCGCTGACTCTGGTCGCGCCCGAAGAGCTGCGCGCGCTGCACGCCTTGCAGCGCTCGTTCGGCATAGAGATGCAGGGATGATGGACGATCTCAAGATTGCGCCGGCCTCGCCGCTCGATCACGCGGAGCCCGCTGCAGAGCCGCCGGGCGACACCGCCCAGCCCCAGCAGCCGGCCGCCGAGGCGCCGGCCGAAACGCCGATTTCCCCGGCCGTGGAGAAGTTCCGCTCGTGCCGATGGCGCGCAGCGCCGGAAGACGGCGAGTTCTGCACGCACCGCGACGTGCTGCCCTTCGCCGGCAAGGAAGGGTTCGTGGCGGAGTCGTGGTGCCCGGACTGCGCCTTCTACAAGCTTCGCCGCACGCCGAAGAAACGCGAACGGCTGGACTTCACGTACTGACGCAGTTCAGTTGCCGGTAGCCAGTTTCCAGTCTCCCGGTCAAAACTGGTGACCAGTAGGCGACGGCCTGGCAACTGGGAACTGGGAACTGGAAACTGATTAGTCAGTGAACTCCTTCGCCAAATCCGCCCACTCACCGTTCGGCGCCAGCGTCTGATAGAGCCGCCAGTGCGGCTTGGCCTCTGCGGACTGTCCGGTCTTCTCCAACGTCACCGCCAGATAGAAATGCGCGTCGGGGTACTGCGGGTTCAGCGCCACCGCGGCACGGTAGCAGACCAGCGCGCGGTCGAAGCGCCCGAGATCGTGATGGATGTTGCCGAGGTTGAAATGCGCCTCGAAGCAGTCGGGGTCGAGCGTGATCGCGCGCTCGTAGAGCGCCTGCGCCTCGATCGGCTGATCGAGACCGTAATGAATGTTGGCGAGGTTCACGATCGCAGGCACGAGATCCGGATCGAGCACCAGCGCCTTCCGGTATGCCGAGGTCGCGTCGGCCAGCCTCCGATCGTTGCCATCGTCGAGCCGCGAGCCTTCCATGAAGTACTTCGCGGCCAGCGCGCGCTGCGGATCCGAGCCGACGTAGGCGTCGAGCGAGGCGTCGCAGGAGGCTGAGGCGCCCGGACTGATCGCCGACGCTGCAGAGGGGCCTTTTTCTTTCCTGGCCTCGAGCGCGACCACCTTCGCGCGCGGCGTATCCCCACCTGCGTGCCCTGGCTGGAAATCCAGCGCCAGCTGTCCCTGTCGCTCGGCCAGCAGGGTGCGCAGGATCACCCGGAGCGGCGTGCCCGCCTCGAGCTCCGCGGCCGCGTGCTTGACCGTCGGCAGATCCGAAAACGAGTACAGCCGCTCGCCCCCCGGCTCGCCCGTGCGAACCAGGCCCCACTTCTCCAGATACCGAAGGTGGTTGTCGGTGATCGACGGATACAGGTGGCGGATGTCGCGCGAGGTATAAGGCCCCGGCATCTCTTGTCCTCACGGGTGGCCTGCAGTTGCCACCGGGCCATTTTGCGGCCACTAGTTGTC
>JBOGIX010000520.1:0-8028 GCA_050744685.1 Vicinamibacterales bacterium
AGAATCATGCGAGTGAAGGCTGCCGCTTGGAACAATGACCCGGGCCGCTACCCCCTCACTGTCACGCTGCATTCAGATCACAAGTGAAAACAGGAGGAGGGGTAAAGGAGAGAAGGTTGAAGTTACTCCCCTTCCCCCCTTCTCCTGTTTTCTTTTGTGATCCGATCGCAGCGTGACAGTGAAGCCTGCCGCGTAGAGTCACTCTCGCGTGTGACGCCTCAGTGGTGGCCGTGACGACGGCCGTTCTGGGGCGTCGACTCGTACGGGAACACCTTGTTGAAGGCCATGTCGTTGCTGTTGACGTTGTCCCCGGCGGGCCCGCGGATGATCGGCGGGCTCGTGCGCAGATCGCTGATGAGCGCCGTGACCGCGATGTCGACCACGTCGTCTCCGAAGCGGCGTCCGTTTGGCCAGCCGCCCGGGACCACGCCGTTGCCGAAGCCCGGCTGGATCTGGCTGATGAGGACGTCGTTGCCGAAGATCCCGAGCGGTGAGAAGCCTGGATCGTCCGGATTGGTCGGATGCGTCGGGCCGCCGCCTGCGAGTCGCGCGGAGCCGGTCGAGAGGTCCACCTTGATCAGATCCGGGATGAAGATGCCGGCGATGTCGGTGCGCCCCGTCTCGATGCCCGGCACATCGGGCTCGAGGACGAGCAGGTTGAGCAGCTTCGCGAGCTCCGGCTTCTCCGCGTACTTCCTGAACAGCGCCGAGTCCGAGGACGGCGACGTGCGGCTGTAGAGATCCTTGGCCTCAATGGCCACGAGGCCCTCGTTGAAGAGCGGGTTGCCCTGTCGGGCGACCTGGACCCAGTCGCCGAACGGCTCCGACTTGTGAAGGCCGTCAGCGAGGATATTGAACCGCCGCCGGCTCGTCGTCGCGTAGACGCCGGCGATCTGCCGGTCGCCGCCGAGCTCGTCGACCGGGACGGCCAGCGCCATCAGGTGCAGGTTGAAGCCGCCCTGTGAATCCTTGCCCGGGTTGCGCAGGCGCAGCAGATCGAACACCGACTGGATGTCCGCATAGAACCCGTCGTCACGCTGTCCGGCGAAGGCCACGTATCCGCGATCGAGCCTGGCGATCGACTGCTTCGTATAGCGATCGAGCTCGTCGAACGTGGCGACGCCGTCCTTCGCGGGGTTCTCGCCGTTGTCCCCCTGGTTGTAGAACGGCGTGGCGTTGCCCTGGTTGTTCGGCGGGACGACGCCGCGGCCGAGCGACCGCTTCCGTCCGGTGCGATGATCGACCCTGGTCACCTTGTAGAACTGCGTCAGGTTCTGCGCGGCATCGTCCACGTTGTTGATGACGCCAAGATAGGACTGCAGGATCGTCTTCTTGTTCTTGAACCTCGTGTCGAACGTGAACTGATAGGAGATCGTGGGCCGTCCCGCGGCAACGTCCTCGCCCGTGGCGACATGGATCTCGTAGAGGACGTCGTCGTCGAAGTTGTACTTATTCGGCCCGATGCCCGGTTCCTCGAACGGGTACACGCCGAGCGCGGTGACCAGCGACTTGACGCCGTCGGTTTCGCGCACGAAGGCGTAGACGTCAGTGGTGTTGGCGGCATCGTCCAGCGTGATGAGCGGCGCGTCCATGTGGCTCGAGGCGCGCGCCGTGGACGCACCCGCGAGCAGGAACCCGGCCGCTGCGATGAGCGGCGCCGTTTCGTGTAGCAGACGTTTCATGTTCATTCTCCTTCTGAGGCTCCGCGCGGCGGAAGTGACGACCGTTGTGCACGCGGCGGAAGCAGGTGCGCGTCGAGCGCGGCGGCTTCCGACGGCAGGAGCATCGGCCTGAGCCCCGCCGCCGCCTGCAGCCACCGCCGCGCATCCCGCTCGAGGCCGAGGGCGCGATGAATCACGCCGGCGTGCAGGAAGAGACGGCCGTCCTGGGTGCCGGCGCCGAGGGCGCGATTGATGACATCGCGGGCTTCCGCCATGCGTCCGTTCGCGGCAAGCGCCCAGGCCTGCGCGTCGAGCGTGAAGATGTCGGCGCGCGTGCGCAGTTCGGCTTCGGCAAGTGCCATCGCCTGCCCGGCCTGGGTCCGTCGCGTCGAGAGATAGAGCGACAGCGTCCGCGGGTCCGCTTCGGCGCCGCGCGCGATCAACTCGCGCTCCACAGCGTCCGCTTCCTCGTTCAGCTTCTCGAGTCGCAGCGCGTCGGCCAGCGCCCACTGGAACTCGGGGAGGGGATTCAACCGCGCGGCGCGGCGAAAGGCCTCGAGCGCCTCGGCCAGCCGATGCTGCGCGAGGCGGATGCGACCGGTCGCAAGGAGCGCCGCCGCGTAATCGGGTTGCTTCTCGAGAGCGGCCGCCGCCGCGTCGGCTGCCGCGGCGAGCTTTCCGCGCTGAAGCTCGTAAGCTGCGAGCCTCGTCCAGGCCCACGCGGACGATTCAGGATCGCGCGGGCTGGCGGTGTCGATGGCCAGGCGAATAACCGTGATCGCCCCGTCGAGATCGCCTTTCAGCCATCGGAGGTGCGCGGCGCGTGTGTAGGACTGATAGAAAGGCTTGAGATCGATCATCTTCTGATACGCCACCGCCGCTTCGTCCAGGCGCCCCTGTTCCATCAGCGCGTCGCCAAGCAGCCCGTAATCCAGCACCACGGTGCGCCTCGCCACGAGCGTGCGGGCAATCTGCTCCGCCTCGGAGAACCGATGAAGCTGATGCAGCGCGTGGCCGCGGAGCAGCAGCGCAGCGGAGTCGCCGGGCGTTCGGGACTCGAGACACTGCGCGGTTGCCTCGGCCAGCTTGTAGTCGCCCGGATCGTTCGCGGCCCGCGCTCGCGCGACATACAGGTAGCCGAGGCGCTCGAGCGCCGGCAACGAGTGCGTGCCGCGCGCATCCTCCTGCGCGCGCGCGATCGCGCGATCGCGATCGGTGACCTGCGCCGCCGGCGCGAGCGCCACCGAACAGGGGCCCGGAGCAGGGATGCTCGCGGCAGCAGACGCCGCCTCCTTGCGCGCGCACGCGGATGTGAGGGCGAGCGCGAGCAGAACGAGAGACGGATACAGTCGATGTGACATGGTGCGCTCCGTGATGAATCACTCGCTTCTACGGGCGCACGGGGGTTATGGATTTCTTCGCTGTTCGCTGTTCGCGGTTCGCGGTTCGTGGTTCGTGGCTTCCGCCTTCCGCCTTCGCGTGAGGCGCTTCGGCGGACCGCCGTAGCCTTGGCGAAGGCTGGTCAGGCGGAAATTCTTTGGGGAACTCTTCCGGCTAAAGCCGGAAGCCACAGTTTATTCACACGCTCTGAAGTGGAAGCGACGCCCGTCGCCGCCCGAACAGCGAGCAGCGAACAACGAACAGCGAGTTAAAGCGCGGCCTTGCCGACGAGATACATCTCGCCTGTCGGCTGAGGCACGCCGCCGGCGGGCTCGAGGGTGACGGCGACGGCGAGCGGTGGCGCAATGTCTGGCGGCGTCTTGAAGATCGCGGCGGAATCACCCGTCGTTTGTGGCGGCAGCAGCCCCGCGCTGACGCGCGCATCGGCGGTGACGACCCAGACCTGATACACGCGGCCGGAAGGGGCGGGGGGCAGGTTCGCGGTCGTGAAGACCATGCCGCGGTTGCGGCTCCAGAGCGCTCGTGCGGACGCACGCGGCGCCGCCGACTGTCCCGCGAGATCGATCCTCGCCAGGTCGGGCGCGGCGAGCACGGCCATCGCGAGCTGCGCGTGGTCCGCCGCCTGGCGTGCCTGTTGGGTCGCGGTCTCCGCAGCCAGCGCACGCCGTTCGGCGCTGACCAGGCGTCCCTCGAGATCCTGGAGCCGGCCGTGCAACGACGCCGCGTACCATCCAAGTCCGGCCGTCACCACGATCGCCGCGGCGAGCGGCAACCATCGGAGCGGCATCGACTGACGATCGTGTGGAGGATGAGCCGCCTCGGAGAAGGTCTCGCCAAGAATCGACGCGAGCACCCGGCTGCGGAGCTGCGGGCGCGGAGTACGCGTGGGCGCCGAGTACGCGAGCGCGTCGGTCACGCGCGAAAGCGAGCGCACCTCTTCGCGGCAAAGCGCGCACGTGGCCGCATGCGCTTCGAACGCGCGGCGCTCCAACGGCTCCAGCGCGCCGAGCACGTACGCCGCGGCCAGCGCCTGTTCGTCGTGTGCCGGGATCATGCCGCGCCTCCGGCCGGAGCTCGCGACAACGACTCGCGCAGCTTCAGCAGGCCAAGCCGGATGCGCGTTTTCACCGTCCCGAGCGGCTGCTCGAGGCGCTCGGCGATTTCGCTCTGCGTCAGCCCTTCGAAATACGCGAGCTCGATGGCGAGCCGCTGCAGCACCGGAAGCTCCTGCAGCGCGGCCCTGACGCGTTCCGCATCGCGCGCCGCCGACAGCGCGTCCCCCGGATCGACGGCGGGCGCCGACAGCTCGAGCCGGGTGTCGTCGTCTGTGCTGGTGCCGGCGCCATCCGGTCGAGCGCGCCGCGCGCGCAAGCGATCGATCGCCCGCGTCCGCGCCATGGTCACCAGCCAGGCCGCGACGCGGCCGCGGCGAGGATCGTAACGGCCCGCCTGGCGCCAGGCCTGCGCAAAGACCTCCTGCAGCACGTCTTCCGCATCACCTTCGTCCGAGACGATGCGAAGGGCGAGGGAGTAGACCGTGCGGGCGTGCCGGTCGTAGAGCGCCGCGAGCGCGGCGCCATCTCCCGCCGCGGCTCGCGCCACGTGCGCAACGTCCTCGTCCGGCTCCGTGCCGCGCGCGGGCAGCGCCGCCAGCGCCGCGAACAGCCACATCATGATGTCGCGCGGATCATACGCCTGGCCAGAGCCACCATCGATCCATCTACGGCCGCCATCCGTGATCCGGATTTATCGTCACGCTGCGAACACGCCAAAGAGCACATGGAGAAGGGAAGCAGGGGAGCAGGGGCCTTGTTCTTTTCGCGACCAGCCATTTGTTGATCGAGCGCTCGTGAATGAATCTGAAGCCTTCCCTTACTCCCCTACTCCCCTTCTCCTTTTTGTGCTCTTTGGCGTGATTGCAGCGTGACGGTAAAGGCCGCCCCGAAAAGGCTGTCCTCGAAAAGTGACGCTCGACCATGGGCTGAAGCCGGACCTTGACCGAATCCGCTTGACGCCAGTCGAACCGGTTCCAATAATCATTGCGGCGAGATTTCCATCCGGATAGGAGGGGTGCGTGCGGCGGCTCCTGGGCGTGGGTTTCATCGTTTACTCGGCGGTGCTGCTGGGAGCGGTCACGCGGTCAGCGTCCGAACAGCACGCCGCGCCGGCGAGCGGTGCGCAGCAAGCCGCGCTCGCGTCGAAACCCTCGCCTGCTGCGCCGGTGCGTGAACCGGCGACGCGCCCCGCACCACGACCCCGGACGGTCCGGACTGCCACGACACGCACCAATGAACCGGCCCCGATCCTCACGGCAGCCACGGAGCGCGGCTTCGAAACCATCGTGCGGCCGTTTCTCGCCGAATACTGCTTCGGCTGCCACGGAAACAAGGGAGAACCCGAGAACGGCCTGAATCTGGAGTCGTTCGAGGTCACCGCCTCGCTGCTGGATCAGCGCAATCACTGGGAAGACGTCATCGGCAAGCTGAAGGCGGCCGAGATGCCGCCGATCGAGGAAGAACAGCCAGAGGAAGAGGATCGCCAGGCGGTGGCGAAGTGGCTCGAGCGCGAGTTCGAACGCATCGATCGCGTGACGCCGCCGGATCCGGGGCGAGTGACGGCGCGCCGGCTGAACCGCGCGGAATACAACAACTCGATCAATGCGCTGCTCGGGGTCGACACGCGGCCGGCCGACGATTTCCCGCAGGACGATTCGGGGTACGGCTTCGACAACATCGCGGACGTGCTGTCGCTCTCGCCGGTGTTGATGGAAAAGTACGTAACGGCTGCGGACCGCGTGACGCGCGAAGCGCTGTTCGGGCCGCCGGTGCTCAAGCCGACGTTGACGCGCCTGCGATCAGAGGGCCGCAAGCCCGGCGAGGCGCGCGAGTTCCCGGAGACGTACGACCTGACAGGCTTGAGCCTGCCGAACGCGTTTCATAGCGTGTATCGCGTCCCGGTCGACGGTGAATACATGGTGCGCGTGTTCCTCGGAGGCACGCGACCGGCGAATTCGGAACCCATCAGCGTCTCCCTGTGGATCGACGACCAGGAAGTCCAGTCGCAGCAGCACGACCCGGCGCGCTTCGGGCGATTCGAGATCGACCGCCTGGACTTCGGCGGTCAGACCATGGACATGAAGGTGCGGCTGCAGGCGGGAGAACGGCGGATCGGGGTGGCGATCCCGCGTATCTTCGAAGGGCTGCCGCCGCGGTACGGCGGACCGAATCCGTCGACGCTGCCCGACCCGCCGCGCGAGTTCACGCCGCCGCCAAACGCGCCCCCGGAGCGGCTCGCGTTCCTGCGCAAGCGCTTCGAGGAAGCGACGGCCGTGCTCGCGAAGATCCCGCTGAACGGCGTGCGTGTGGCCAATGTGGAGGTGGGCGGGCCGTACTCGCAGACCACCGAACCGTCGGCAGAGAGCCGGGCCAGGATTTATACCTGCGGGCACGCGACCGGCGCGCATCGGCCCACGTGCACGACGAAAATCCTCACGAACCTCGCGCGGCGGGCCTTCCGGCGGCCGGTGACCGCGCGCGAGATCAAACCGTACATCGATCTGGCGCGCGAAGCCGAACACGCAGAACGCTCGTTCGAGGAGGGACTCGCGGTCGGCATCCAGGCAATCCTCGTCTCGCCGGATTTTCTCTTCCGCATCGAGCGCGACCGGCCGGCGACGGCGGCGAAATCCTATTACCGGATCTCACAGCACGAGCTGGCGACGCGGTTATCGTACTTCCTGTGGTCGGCGCCACCGGATGCGGCGCTCAGGCGCGCCGCCGACCGCGGGACGCTGCGGCAGCCGGCGGTGCTCGCCGCCGAGGTCCGCCGCATGCTGCGCGATCCGCGGTCGCGCGCGCTCGCCGAGAACTTCGGCGGCCAGTGGCTGCAGTTCCGCGCGCTCGAATCGGTGACGCGCGATCGCGAGCGCTTCCCCGACTTCGAAGACTACCTGCGGCTGTCGATGCGGCGCGAGACCGAGCTCTTCCTCGAGCACGTGATCCGCGAGGATCGCAGCATCCTCGACTTCATCGACGGGCGATATACGTTCGTGAACGAACGGCTGGCCCGCCATTACGGCATCCTCAACGTGTCCGGGCCCGGGTTCCGCCGCGTCGATCTCACCGCGCTCCCGCGTGGCGGCGTGCTCACGCACGGCAGTGTGCTCACCGTGTCGTCCTACGCGACGCGGACCTCGCCGGTCTTGCGCGGCAAGTGGATCCTGGACAACCTGCTCAACGCGCCCCCGCCGGACCCGCCGGCAGACGTGCCCAACCTCGACGAAACGACGATTGGCACGTCCGCGTCGGTGCGCCAGCAGCTCGAGGCGCACCGCAAGAACCCGACCTGCGCGTCTTGCCACCGGCGCATGGATCCGCTCGGCTTCGGCCTGGAGAACTTCGATGCCGTCGGCTCGTGGCGTTTCACCGACGGCAAGTTCCCGATCGATGCGACCGGCCAGCTCCCCGATGGCCGCACGTTCACCGGACCCGAGGAGCTGATGAAGATTCTCAGGGCCGACAAGGACGCGTTCGCGCGGGCCGTCACGAGCAAGCTGCTCACCTACGCGCTCGGACGCGGGCTGGAGCGCTACGACACGCGCACGGTGAAGCAGATCGCCAGTCGTCTGCCGGCCGAGGAGTACCGCTTCTCGGCGCTCGTGCTCGAGATCGTCAAAAGCCTTCCCTTCCAGTCGCGACGCGCCCTGCAGCCCGATGCGATTCAGGCACGGACGGAGGCGGCGAAATAGCGGCTCGGGAACTGGGAACTGGGAACTGGGAACTGGGAACTGGAAACCAGGAAAGTTGCCTGGCAACTGGCAACTGGCAACTGGCAACTGGCAACTGGCAACTGGAAACTGAAAAGCAGCTCGCGCACCGAGGACAAGAGATGCATAAGCACCTGCACCGCCGGACCTTTCTGAGGGGGATGGGGGCGGCCATCGCGCTGCCGATGCTCGATGCCATGA
>JBOGIX010000521.1:0-4477 GCA_050744685.1 Vicinamibacterales bacterium
CGAGTACCGCAAGAGTCCGCGCACGCGGAAGGCCGGTCCCGGGTTCGCCGATCCGGAGCACGAGCTGCCGATCGAGTGGCTCGAGACGCGCGAACGCATCCAGCAAGCCGAGCGCGAGCAGCAGGAGCCGTCTCGGCCCGGCCGCGTGCTGCTGGTGAACGCCGCGGCGCGCCACGATCAGACCTGCCCCGGCGAGATGTCGAAGTCGTACCGCCTCGCAACCCAGGCGCGCGCCGAGATCGAGCAGGCCGGCGTCGAGTGCGACTTCCTCGATCTCAGCCTGCTCACGGCGGAATACGGCCGCCAGATCTTTCCCTGCAAGGCGTGCGTGTCGACGGCGATGCCGCTGTGCCACTGGCCGTGTTCCTGTTATCCGAACCACGCGATGGGGCAGTCGGGCGACTGGATGAACGAGCTCTACCCGCGCTGGGTGGCCGCGCACGGCGTGATGATCGTGACCCCTGTCTACTGGTATCAGGCGCCGAGCGTGCTCAAGCTGATGATGGACCGTCTCGTCTGCGCCGACGGCGGCAATCCCGACCAGACATCGACGCACGGCAAGAACGTGGAGGAGGCGAAGGCGCTCGAGCTTCAGGGCTGGCCGTATCCGCGGCACCTCGCCGGCCGCGTCTTCGCCGTCGTCGTTCATGGCGATACCGTGGGCGCCGAAACGCTTCGTCGATCGCTGGCCGACTGGCTCTCGGACATGAAGCTGCTGCCGGCGGTGCCGCAGGGCGGCATCGATCGGTACATCGGCTACTACGAGCCCTATGCAACGAGCCATGACGCGCTGGATCGGGACGACGCCGTGCAGCAGGAAGTGCGCAGCGCGGCGAAGGCGCTCGTCGAAGCCGTGCAGCTCTTGCGCGCAGGGCGGTTCCCGCACCCCGGGAGCGCGTCCGATCCGCGGCCCAAGTGAGCCGAAAGTAGCTTCCAGTCTTCAGTTGCCGGTTGCCAGGTCCTCTCTGGTCACCAGTGCCGGTGACTGGAACCCGGTAAGTAATCATGGGAACTGGCATCTGGGAACTGGCAACTAATAACTGGCGAGGGTTGCCGTCGCGCCGGCAATCCATGAGAATACGCCTGGATCCTGGACGACAGGATGACCGTTTTCAGTGATGGTTGCCGCGCGAAACGCGCGGCGGAAGGCACGACCATGAAAAAGCCGAGCAAAAAGCGTCGACAGGGTCAGCGTCAGGTCACCCGGCGGGAATTCGTCGGCGCGCTGACTGCCGCCGGAATGGTCGCAGGGGCGCCCGCGTTCCTGCGCGGCCAGAACCTGAACAACAAGCTGAACATCGCGTTCATCGCAGCCGGCGGCCGCGCCAACGCCAGCCTCAACGAGTTGACGATCAGGCCGGACGCTCCCGCCGGCGGCGGCCGAGGCCGGGCCGACACGGGCGCCACACCCGCCGCCCCGCATCCCGACGAGAACGTCACCGTGCTGTGCGACGTGAACGACAACGCCATCGAGTCCGCGTCGGAGCGTTTCCCGAAGGCCCGGCGGGTCAACGACCTCCGGAAGGTGTTCGATCACCTGGACGAGTTCGATGCTGTAGTCGTGTCCACCGCGGAGCACACGCACGCTTTCGCGACCTATCTCGCATTGACCAACGGCAAGCACGTCTACTGCGAGAAGCCGCTCACCTACAACATCTGGGAAGCGCGGATCATCCGGGAGACGGCAGCAAAGTATCCGAAGCTCTCCACGCAGATGGGCAACCAGGGCCATGCATCGCCAATGCGCCGCAAAATCAAGGAGATCCTCGACACCGGCGTGATCGGTCCCGTGCGGGAAGTGCACGTCTGGGCCGAGCGCGCGTGGGGGCTTCAGGACGCCGCGTCGGCCGAGAAGTTCGACAAGCCGCACGGCTTCTACAAAGGGATCCAGATCGTCGATCGGTTCAAGGAGGAGATGCCGGTGCCGCCGCACATGCACTGGGATCTCTGGCTCGGTCCCGCGCCCATCCGCCCCTATCACGAGACCTATTTCCCAGGCCCGCGCTGGTATCGCTGGTGGGACTTCGGCAACGGGACGATGAGCGATCTCGGCAGCCACGACAACGACGTGCCGTACACGGTGCTCGACATCCGGCAGCCGCTGACCATCGAAGCAAAATCACACAACGTGCCCGTCGCCCACAAGGAGCTCGCACCGGCGACGATGATGGTGACCTACGAGTTCCCGGCGTCAGCCTCCGGGGCACCGCCGGTCAAGCTCGTGTGGCACCAGGGCGACAGCAAACCACCAGGGTGGGTGCCCGAATGGGGGGGCCGCTCGCAGCTGTTCATCGGCGACAACGGCATGCTGCTCGGCAACGGCAAGCTCCTGCCGGAAGAGAAGTTCAAGGACTTCGAGATGCCGCCGGAAACGCTGCCCCGGTCGCCGGGCCACTGGATCGAGTGGGTCAACTATGCCAAAGGGGAAGGCCCGGTGCCCGGCTCGAACTTCCAGTACTCCGGCTGGACGACGGAGGCGAACCATCTGGGCAACGTCGCCTACCGGACGGGGAAGAAGATCGAGTGGGACTACCAGAACCTCCGCGCGTCGAATGCGCCGGAAGCCGATCCCTTCATCAAGCGCCCCGAATACCGCAAGGGCTGGGAAGAGATCCTGAAGGGCTGAGTCCCGCCGCCAGACTGGAACCCTGGAAACTCGAACCTGATCGGGCGCCGTCGCCCCGGCGCCCGATCACTGCCTGTTCTGCAACCCGTCCACGAAACGCTGGAACCGGCGCCCGTAACTGTGCCGCGAAGCCTGCCATGCTTCGCACACCGCCGCATGTTCTGTCCACCGGCGGAAGATCGTCATCCAGCCCGCGTTGTGCGGATGCTGGCTGTCGTGTTCGAGGCCGAGGTCGAGGAACACGCGCTGCATGAGGTCGAGCATCGAGGCGCCGACGAACAGCTGCTGCCGTTTCTCGGGTGTCGTCGCGGCCAGCCCGAAGAAGGCCGGATCCATGAACCTGAGATCCGGCTCGCCGCGCAGGCGCTCGAGCAGCGCGTCGTACTGCTCGGCGTGACTGCTGAAATGCTGCTCGATCGCCGAGCTCGGCGGACACCAGTAGTCGCGCAGATCGTCGAAGCGCTGCGCCACGGACCTGTTTCCTGATCCCGGAACTGCGAACGCCGTCTGCACGATGTGGAACCCGAGCTTCCGGTAGCTCTCGAACTGCGATTCGTCGAAGAACTGATCGCCCATGGTCGAGTGGTGCGGGAACATCGGCTGCCGCGCCTTGTACTCGAGCACGTCGGCCGGCTCGTCGCCCGTGACGGACGCTTTCAAGTAGAGCAGCGTGCCCCTCTCCTGATTGGGATACGCGATGTCGCCGACGACGCAGTGGATGGCGGACTGACTGGCGTCTTTGACCGGCTGAATGCGAGTGGCGCGGACGGTGATCTCGACACCGAAATCCGTCCGGCACTTCCGGATGGCATTGCCCAGGCCGCTGAAGGTCAATGCGCCGTCCTGTTCTGCGTCGCAGGCGATGATGAAGCGGCAGCGCCGGCGCACCAGCTCGTACACGCCGAGGTTCTCGAAATGCCCGCCGTCCGAGAGGTTCACGAAGTGGGTGCGATCGTTGGTGAGGCCGAACAGCTCGTTGATCAGGTACAGCAGGCCGCGGCGCGGGCCCGAGCGCAGCCAGTTGTGCTTGTCGCGCGTGTTGCCCATCCACCAGCGGGACGCCAAGATTTTTCGCGATCCGGCGGGCGCACGCCCGGCGGCACCCCTCGCGCATAGACGGACGCGCGGCCCGATTTTTTGCGCTTGGATTGCCCGGCGACCGGGGGCCGGGCGCCTCATCCGCTATGCTCTCGCGATGCAAATCATCCCGCTTTCGCTGCTTCTCATCGGGCTGCTGCCCACCTCAGCCGCTGCCCAGACATGGGCCGTCCCGGGACCGGAGGAGCGCTGTCCCTCGAAGTGGGGAGCGGCGGACGAACGGGGTTCGGCCAACCACATGAAGCCGGCCTCCGTGCTGAAGGCGATGCGGCTCGCAACGACGGGGGAGGTCGTCGAGCTCGGGCACGTACTCAGCGCATCGATGCCGTTTTTCGGCACGCGGCGCTTCGACGTGCACACCAAGCGCACCTTCATCAACGCGGGCGCCAACCGGCGCGGCAGCAACGAGGAGCTGCTCGTCAGCGAGATGGGGCACGTCGGCACGCAGTTCGATGGCTTCGCGCACCAGACGCACGACAACCGGTTCTACAACTGCCTGCCCGTCGACGAGATCGCCACCCGCACCGGGTTCACGAAGCTAGGCATTGAGAAGGTCGGCGCGCTGATCACGCGCGGCGTGCTGATCGATGTCGCCGCGCACAAAGGCGTGGCGATGCTCCCCGACGCCTATGAGATCACTCCGCAGGACCTCGAGCAGGCCCTGGGCCGCCAGAAGCTGGCGCTGCAGCCAGGCGACGCCGTGATCGTGCACACGGGCTGGGGAGCACTCTGGGGGAAGGACACCGCGCGCTA
>JBOGIX010000522.1:0-10636 GCA_050744685.1 Vicinamibacterales bacterium
AGATCTTCCTTCACCCACCACACATACGCCTTCGCAAACGCCGTCCGGCGCCGGGCGATCTGGTACACGTAGCGGCGCGCCACCGCGTCGTGCCGCGCGTGAAAGCGGTGCCGCACGCGCTCGATGCGCAGCACGTTGATGTCGGACGGCAGGGCGTCGTTGATTCGCCGGCGGAGCGTCTCCGGCGGCAGCGTCGTGTCGACGTCGAGATGGGCCACCTGCGCCAGGGCGTGAACGCCGGCGTCGGTGCGGCCCGAGCCGTACAGCTCGAACTCCCGCGGCTTGCAGGCGGCGCGGATCGCGCGGTCGATCTCTCCCTGCACCGTCCGCGCGTTCTTCTGGATCTGCCAGCCGCTGTAGCGCGTGCCGGCGTACTCGATGAGCAGTCGGAAACGCGGCACTAGCGGCGTTCCTGAATCCTGCGGACGACGCGGGGAACCATGGCCCGAGGCGACACGCGGAGGACCTGCACCTGGAGCTTGTTGGACAGCCCCGGGATGACGATCGCGCGCCCGGCCATCATTCCGTCATAGCCGGCACGCGCCACGTCGGCGGCGCTCATCACGCCGAGCGTCGTGAACAGCTTCGACTCGCGCATCTTCGCGCGATCCTGGAAGCCGGTTCTCGTGGGCCCTGGGCACAGGCAGGTCACGGTGACGCCCGTGCCTTCGGTTTCGTTGGCGAGCGCTTCCGACAGCGAGAGCACGTACGCCTTCGACGCATAGTAGACCGCCATCAGCGGGCCCGGCTGGAAGGCGGCCGTCGAGGCCACGTTCAGCACGCGGCCGTGCCGCCGCTCGACCATGCCGGGCAGCAACCGCTTGGTCAGGTTGGTCAGCGCAACGATGTTCACCTGCAGCAGGCGCGCTTCCTCGTCCGCCGCCGTCTCGACGAACGGACCGTAGGTGGCGAATCCCGCGTTGTTCACGAGGATGTCCACGGCGATGCCGTCGTCGCGGAGCCTGGAGACGATCGTCTCGGTCGCGTCGGGAACGGACAGGTCGCACGCGAGGGCGTGCGCCTGCACGCGATGCCCGGCCGAGAGATCCCGCGCCAGCGCTGCCAGTTTGTCGTGGCTGCGCGCCACGAGCACCAGGTTCGCCCCGCCTGCGGCCAGCAGCCGCGCGAGCTCCTCGCCGATCCCGCCTGACGCGCCGGTGATGAGCGCGGTCTCTGCCATAAGCGCATCGTACTCTTTTCATTCCCTGATACATTCTCCGTATGCTCCACGATTCGCGCCGCCGCACGTTCGTCCCGCTGTTCGTCCTTCTCGCCGCGGCGCTCGCGGTGGGGCACGCGCAGACGCCGGCGCCGGCCGGGCAGGCGCCGGCAGCCGGGCTGTCGCCCGGTGGCAAGCTGCCGTTCGACAGCGCTGTTACGACGGGCACCTTGCCGAACGGCCTGAAGTACTACATCCGGAAGAACGGCCGGCCCGAGAACCGCGTCAGCCTTCAGCTGGCGGTGAAAGCCGGCTCGGTGGATGAAGAGAACGATCAGCAGGGCCTCGCGCACTTCCTCGAGCACATGGCGTTCAACGGCACGAAGCGCTTCAAGCCAGGCGAGCTGATTGCTGCGCTCGAATCGACCGGCGCCCGGCTCGGCCCGCACGTCAACGCCTACACGTCGTTCGACGAAACGGTTTACATGTTCCAGCTGCCGACCGACAAGGAGGGACTGGTCGAAAAGGGCATCCAGGCGCTCGCGGACTTCGCCGCCGGCATGACGCTCGATCCGAAGGAGATCGAGAAAGAACGGGGGGTGGTGATCGAAGAATGGCGCGGCGGCCTCGGCGCCTCATCGCGGCTTCGCGATCAGCAGATCCCGGTGCTCTATTTCGAATCGAAGTACGCCGAGCGGCTGCCGATCGGCAAGCCGGAGGTGTTGAAGTCGTTCGAGCCGGAGCGGCTGCGCGCCTTCTACACGAAGTGGTACCGTCCCGACCGCATGGCTGTCGTTGCGGTCGGCGCGATCGACGTCGCCCACATGGAAGAGTTGATCAGGTCGGAGTTCGGCGCGCTGACGAAGCCGTCGACGCCGCCGCCGGATCGCAGCCACGTCGTGCCGCTCCACACGGAGTTGCTCGTGAAGGTGGCGACAGACGACGAGGCGACGCAGTCGTCGGTGTCGCTCCTGGGGAAGCGCAAGAACACGCCCGAGGACACCGCGGCAGGCTACCGCCGCGATCTCGTCCGGCGGCTCGCGTTTCAGATGCTGAACGAACGGTTCGACGAGCTGTCGAGAAAACCGGATGCGAAGTTCCTCGACGCCGGGGCGTATGAGAGCAGCCTGAGCCCGTCGACCATGGCCATCGGCCTCGGTGCGAGCGTCCAGGAAGGCAGGATCCCCGCAGCCCTGAGCGCCATCGTGATCGAAGCCAACCGTGCGGCGGAGCACGGATTCGGACCGGCGGAGCTCGACCGCGCGAAGAAGCGCATCACCGCCGCCTACGATCGCGCGTACGCCGAGCGCGACAAGACGGAGAGCGGCGCCTACGTCCAGGAGTATGTCCGGCACTTCCTCGAGAACGAGCCAAGCCCCGGCATCGAGTTCGAACGCAAGCTGGTCCAGGAGCTGCTTCCCGGGATCACCGCCGCGGAAGTGACGAAAGTGGCCCGCGACATGTTCGGCGACGCAAGCCGCGTGATCCTGGCCGTCTCGCCGCAGAAGCAGGGGCTTGCCGTGCCCACCGAGGCCGAGCTGCGCGCCACGGTCGCGAGCGCCGAGAAGGTGGCGGTCACGGCATGGAACGACGAGGCGGCCACACGCGAGCTGATGGCCCGCGAGCCCGATCCCGGCGTGGTGAAGGAACGCCGCGAGCTGCCGGAGCTTGGCGTGACGGTCGTGACCTACAGCAACGGCGTGGCAGCCTGGTTCTAGCCGACCGACTTCAAGAACGACGAAGTCATCTATTCGCTCGTGTCGCCCGGCGGCTCGTCGCTCGCGCCCTGCGAACACTTCGTGGAGGCGTCGCTCGCCCCGGCGCAGGTGCAGCTCTCCGGTTCGGGGGGACACAGCGCCGTCGATATCCAGAAGCTCCTCGCCGGCAAGATCGCCTCGTCGGCCCCGACGATGTCGCTGTCGCACCATGGTATTTCGGCGCGGAGCAATCCGGCGAACATCGAGACGGCGCTGCAGCTGATGCACCTGCAGTTCACGGCACCCGGGGACGATGCCGATGCCTTCGCGCTCATCAAGAAGAACCTGGAGGAAGCGTCGCAGAACCGCGAGCGCGATCCCGACACCGTCTATGGTGAGAAGATCGACGAGATCAACACGAGCGGTCACTGCACGGCGCGCCCGGTCACACCCGAGCGCATCGCCAAGCTCGATCGCGCGGCCATGATCTCGTTCTACAAGGAACGGTTCGCCAACGCCGCCGACTTCACCTTCTTCATGGTCGGCGCCTTCAAGGTGGACGATGTGATTCCGATCGTCGGGAAGTACATCGGATCGTTGCCGTCCACGCGCGCGGCGACCGCCAGCTTCCGGGACGTGGGCATCAGGTTTCCAGAGAAGAGCGTGCGCGAGCGCGTGGTCAGGGGACGCGAGCCCAGGGCGCGGACGCTGCTCAGCTTCTTCGCCGATCCGCCGCTCGACGAGAACGAACAGTCGCGCGTCGACGCGGCCACCGACGTGCTCGAGATTTCACTGCGCGACATCCTCCGCGAGGAGCTGGGCGAGACGTACGGCGTCTCCGTCGGGCTGACCCAGGCGCTGCCGCAGCGGGGCGGCGGGCACATCGGCATCAGCTTCGGCGGCGCTCCCGACAAGATCGACGCCATGGTCGATCGCTCGATGAAGGAGATCCAGCGGCTGCAGCAGGAAGGGCCATCGGCGGATCTCACGACCCGCGCCAAGGAGACGGCGCGGCGGACGCACGAAACCTCGCGGCGCCAGAACGGCTACTGGCTCACGCGGCTGCAGTCGGCGAAGCTGCTCGGCCGCGATCCGATGCTCATCCTGACCCGAGAGCAGCGCATCGACGCGATCACCCCGCAGAACCTCCAGGAGATGTTCAAGAAGTACTTCCCCATGGACCGGTACACCGTCGTCACGCTGGTGCCGGAGAAATAGGACTGTATACGTATGCTGATGAGCACGACAACCGTGATCGAGGGCCGCCCGGTCAGCCGCTATCTTGGCGTCGTCACCGGCGAAGCGATCATAGGCGCCAACATCTTCCGCGACATGTTCGCCACCGTGCGCGACATCGTCGGCGGACGCTCGGGCACCTACGAGAAGGCGCTCGCCGAGGCGCGGGAGGTGGCCATGAACGAGATGCAGGCGCGAGCGCAGGAGCTCGGCGCGAGCGCCGTGATTGGCATCGACGTCGACTACGAGGTGCTCGGCCAGAACAACGGCATGCTGATGGTTGCCGTCAGCGGCACCGCTGTGGTCTGCTGAAAACGCCATGGGGTGACCATTCCGGTTCGCACGGTGGCGGCGTTCGCGGCGCTGGCCATGGCGGCGTGTTCCACCTCGATGGGACAGACGAGCGAAGAGCGGTGGACCGCGGAGCGTGCGCGCATGGTGGAACAGCAGATCCGCGCGCGCGGTATCGACGACGCGGCCGTGCTGGACGCCATGCGCCGCGTCCCGCGCCACCTGTTCGTCCCGGAAGACGAGCGCGGCGCCGCTTATGACGATTCGCCGCTCTCCATCGGCCACGGCCAGACCATCTCCCAGCCGTACATCGTCGCCTTCATGACCGACGCGCTCGAGCTCGGTCGTGAGCATCGTGTCCTGGAGATCGGCACGGGGTCCGGTTACCAGGCGGCCGTGCTCGGCGAGCTCGCGAAAGAGGTGTTCACGATCGAGATCGTCGAGCCGCTCGCCACACGTGCGCGCGACACGTTGAAGACGCTCGGCTACCGGAACATCCACGTGCGCGCCGGTAACGGCTATGCCGGCTGGCCGGAAGAGGCGCCGTTCGACCGGATCATGGTGACGGCGGCCCCCGAGGAAGTGCCGCCCGCACTCGTCGAGCAGCTGAAGATCGGCGGATTGATGGCCATCCCGGTCGGCTCGTTCGCCCAGACCCTGCGCATCATGCGCCGCACACCGGAAGGCATGACGACGATCAGAACGCTGCCGGTGCGGTTCGTGCCCATGACGGGGAAGGACAGGAAGTAAGGAACCGGGGAAGTAAGGAACCGGGGAAGTTCCTCAGTTCCCCAGTTCCCATTCCCCAGTTCCGGGATTCGGCTGCCCGTTTGCGGACATCCGGGCCGGGCGCGCGGCTCGCCGAAACGGCCAAAGTGCTCACATCGGCTCGTTGGCGACGGCAACACGGCCTGGCAAAGTCTTCGCTTTGCCTTCCGGCATGATCCAGGACCTTCGCTACGCTCTCCGTACGCTGCGCGGCGCGTCCTCGTTCACGGCGACGGCAACTTTGACGCTCGCGCTCGGCATCGGGGCGACGACCGCGGTCTTCAGCGTCGTGAATGCGGTCCTGCTCGAGCCGCTGCCCTACCGCGATCCCGATCGGCTCGTCGTGGCGCGCGTGTCGCTGCCGGACTTCAAGGACGTGCAGCGGGGCAGCCGGTCCTTTGAATCGACGGCGGTCTGGGGCACGAACCTCTACACCCTGCAGGTGGGCGACGACGCGCAGCAGGTGATGGGCGCCGTCGTGTCCCGCGACCTGCTTCCGCTGCTGGGTGTCGTGCCGGTGGTCGGGCGCAACTTCACCGAGGACGACGACCAGCAGCGGACGGTGATTCTCGGATACGGGCTCTGGCAATCCTTGTACGCGGGCGACGCAAACGTGGTGGGGCGCGTCGTTACGCTCAGCGGGATGCCGCACACGGTGATTGGCGTTGCGCCGGCGAGCTTCAGGTTTCCGGCCGGTCAGTTCCAGCTCTGGACGCCTTTCGGCCTGGTCGAGCTGCAGGCGCGCGCGCAAGCCACCAATCGCGGCCTGCGGATCTTCAATGCGCTCGGGCGCCTGAAGACGGATGTCACCTTCGCGCACGCGCGCGACGAGCTGATGGCGATCGGCCGCCAGCTCGCCGAGGCCCATCCGGAGACGAACGCGGAGGTGACCATCGAGCTCGAATCCCTGACCGAACGCATGGTCGGCTCCGTGGAGAAGCTGCTCATGATTCTCCTCGCGACGGTCGGCCTGCTGCTGTTCATCGCTTGCGCCAATGTCGCGAACCTGCTGCTGTCGCGCATGGCAACGCGCGAACGCGAGATGGCGGTGCGTGCCGCGCTGGGCGCGGGAAAAGGGCGGCTGATCCGGCAGTTGGTCGTGGAGAGCCTTGTGCTCGCGGCAATCGGTGGCGCCGCGGGTTTGCTGCTCGCGTTGTGGGCGGTCGACGTGCTGCCGTCGCTTCTTGAAACGCGCTTGCCGCGCGCAGAGGCCATCCGGGTGGACGGCACGGTGCTGCTGGCCACACTGGGCGCGACGCTCCTGAGCGCCATCATCTTTGGCGTTGCACCTGCGCTTCAGCAAGGCGGCGGCACGGCGGCGCTCAAGGACGACGGGCGTGCGCTCACGAGCAGCGCCAGGACGCGCAGGCTGCGCCAGGCAGTCATCGTTGCCGAAGTCGCCCTGTCGATCGTCGTTGTCGTCGGTGCCGGTCTGCTCATCCGCAGCTTTGCCGCGTTGACGGCGAGAGATGCCGGCTTCGCGCCCGATCGCCTGCTGGCGTTCAACGTCCAGTTCGGCGATCTGCGCGATCCCGAACGGCGCGTGCAGGCGGCCTCGATGGTGCGCGAACGATTACGGCAGGTCCCCGGCATCGAGGTCGCCGGCGGAGCCACCGGCCTTGCGACCGTGACACCCCAACGGAACACGCGGTTCGAAGTGGACGGCCGGCAGTTGAGCGTGGAAGAGTCCTACGCGTACTTCATCGCGGCCACGCCGGGCTACTTCGACGCGCTGCGCACACCGACCCTGGACGGGCGCACCATCGAGCGCAGCGACACCGCAGGCGCGCCGCTGGTCGCGGTCGTCAATCGAACCCTGGCCAGGCAATTGTTCGGCGAGGAGAGCGCGATCGGCCGCCGGATTCGCCTCTCGAACGCGGAGCAGTCAGCGGAATGGCGAACCATCGTCGGCGTCGTTGGCGACATCCAGTATCGCGGGCTCGACCGCGCCATGGAGCCGACGCTCTACACGGCGTTCGATCAAACGCCTTTCATGTGGCTCTACATGATGGCCAGGACCAGCGCGGAGCCTCCCGCGCTGGCACGCTCGATCCGGGCGGCGATCAGGGAAGTGGCGCCGGCAGTGAGCGTGGGCGAGATCCAGTCGATGACCGAGGTCGTATCGGCCACCGTCGCGCAGCCGAGACTCAGCATGTGGCTGTTATCGGGGTTCGCCGCGCTGGCGTTGTGCCTGGCGGCAATCGGAATCTACGGCGTGATCGCCTACTCGGTTGCCCAGCGGTCGCATGAAATCGGGCTGCGCATGGCGCTCGGCGCCGAACGCCGCACGATTCTCTCGATGGTGATCCGCGAAGGGCTGGCAGTCGCCGTGTGCGGCATCCTGGCAGGCATCGCCGGCGCGCTTCTGGCAACGCGGCTCATGACCGGCCTGCTCGTCGTGGTCGCGGCCGCGGCAAGTTATCTGCCGGCCCGCCGAGCGACGAAAGTGGACCCGATGGTGGCGCTGAGGGCGGAATGATGGGGCGGTCCAAGTAGCCAGTTGCCAGTTTCCAGTGACCAGTCATTGACTACTGGTAACCAGTAAGAGGTGACTGGAAACTGGTAACTGGCAACTGGCAACTGAGTTACGCCCACCTCAGCCCGCTCTTCGAGAGCGGCAGCGTGCGAATGCGCTTGCCCGTGGCGGCGAAGATCGCGTTCGACACCGCGGGCAGGATCGGCGGCAGCGCCGGCTCACCAAGTCCCGTAACGGGGTAGTCGGTGGTGAGGAAGTGCACCTCGATCACCGGCGGCGCCTGCGAGATGCGGACGGGCTGGAACTCGTGGAAGTTGCTCTGCACGGTCCGGCCGTCGGCGAACGTGATCTCGTAGGACATCAGCGCGCTGAGGCCGTCGATCACCGATCCCTGCACCTGGTTGATCGCGTTGCTGGGATTGATGATCTGGGCGCCGATGTCGACCGCGCTCCACACCTTGTTGACGCGTACGGCGCCCTCGCTGCTCACGGTGACTTCGGCGACGTGCGCCACGTAGCCGCGGTGGCTGTACTGGAACGCGACGCCCATGCCGGTGCCCTTCGGCAACTTCTTCTTGCCCCAGCCCGACTTCTCGGCGGCGAGCTCGACGACGCCGTGCGCGCGCTCGGGGTTGAAGTTGTCGGAGTCCTGCTTGCCCCGGGTCGGGCGCGGGCCGCTCAGGAGATCGAGCCTGAACTGCACGGGGTCCTTGCCGGCGGCATGCGCCAGTTCGTCGATGAACGACTGGAACACCCACGAGTAGGCGTTGCTGCCCGGCGCGCGCAGGGCGCCGGTCGGCACGGCCAGCGGCATCGTGCTCGCCACGAACGAGAAGTCCGGGACGAAGCTGGCGGGAAACTGCGACGGCCCAATGCTCGATTGTCCGGCGAACTGCTGTTTCGGGTCCTGACCCGCCCAGCTGACGAAGTGATTGCGCCACGCGACCAGGTTGCCGGCGCCGTCGACTGCTCCCTTGAGGAAGTGCCAGCCGCCGGGACGGTAGTGGTCGTGCTGCATGTCGTCTTCGCGCGTCCACAACAGCTTGACCGGCGCGCCGTTGACCACGCGCGCGATCCACGCCGCTTCGATCATGTAGTCGTTGGTGAGCCGCCGACCGAAGCCGCCGCCGCCGCGCAGCATGTGCACGGTGATGTCCGCTTCGGAAATGCCCATGACGCGCGCCACCAGCTCGCGGCCGTTCTGCGGCAGCTGGCTCGGCGACCAGATCTCGAGCTTGCCGTCCTTGAACTGCGCCGTGCAGTTCTGCGGCTCGAGCGGCGCGTGCGCGATGAACGGGTAGTGGTACGCGCCCTCGACGATCTTCGCCGCGGTCTTGAACGCCTCGTCCACGTTGCCGTCGCTGCGAATCGTGATCGGCGCTGCTTCCTGCGACAGCTCGAGCGCGCGCTTCGCATCGGCGGCGCTGTCCTGCTTCGCCGTCCCCTCGTTCCACGTGACATTGAGCTTGGCGCGTGCGCTCTGCGCCTGCCACCACGTGTCGGCGACGATCGCCACGCCCCCGTGCAGCCCCTGGAGCTCCGTCGTGCCCTCGACCACGAACGCGTGGCGAACGCCGGGCAGGGCCTTGATCTCGTCCAGGTTCGCGCTGGCCACCTTGCCCATGAACACCGGGCACTTGTGGAACACCGCGCCCAGCATGCCGGGCAGCGTGACGTCGATGCTGAAGATCGGCTTGCCGGTGACGATGGCCGCGTTGTCCACGCCGGGCGTCGGTTTGCCGATGATGGTGTAGGCCTTTGGATCCTTCAGCGTGACCGTCTTGGGATCGGGCGGTGTGAGCGTTGCCGCCTTGTCCGCCAGTTCACCGTAGCCGAGCGATCGTTTCGAGGCCGTGTGCAGCACCCGTCCGGCGGAGGTCGAGCATTCGGATTCGGGGACGTTCCAGGTCTGCGCGGCCGCGGCGATCAGCATCTGTCGTCCCGCGGCGCCGACCTGGCGCAGCGGATCCCAGTTGTTCGGCGTCCCCGTGCTGCCGCCGGCGGTCTGCCGTCCGTATTTCGAGTGATCGAGCATCGTCTGTTCGATCACGACGTTCTTCCACTCGACATCGAGCTCTTCCGCGATGAGCATCGGCAGCGAGGTCTTGATCCCCTGGCCCACCTCGGGGTTCTTCGCCATGATCGTCACGCTGCCGTTCGGCGCGATCTTGATGAAGGCGATGGGATTGAGCGGGGGCGGCGGAGCCTGTCCCTGCGCGAGGATCTCGGCGACCGGATCCGCATAGGCGGCGAGCATCATGCCGCCGCCGGCAAGGGCGGAGACACGCAGGAACGAGCGGCGGGTGAGCTGCATGGTCGACATGGCGCCTCCCTATTCCTGTGCCTGTGGCTTGACGCCGCGGCGCGCGCTCGCGGGCGGCGAGGTGGTGCGGCGGCTTCCCGCAGCAGCCGCCCGGTGAATCGCCTGACGAATGCGGGTGTAGGTGGCGCAGCGGCAGATGTTGCCGGTCATCGCCGCGTCGATGTCTGCGTCCGTCGGCTTCGGCTTTTCGGCGAGCAGCGCCGCGGCCGACATGATCTGCCCGGCCTGACAGTAGCCGCATTGCGGCACGTCGATCTCCATCCATGCCTGCTGCACGGGATGCGTGCCAGTTGGCGACAGCCCCTCGATCGTGGTGATCGGGGCGCCGACCGCGGCCGACACCGGAGTCTGGCAGGCGCGCACCGGTTTCCCCTTCAGGTGGACCGTGCAGGCGCCGCACTGGCCGATGCCGCAGCCGAACTTGGTGCCTTTCAGGTCGAGGACGTCCCGCAGTGCCCAGAGCAGCGGCATGTCGGCTGGCACATCGACCGTGGTGGTCTTCCCGTTCACGTTCAGGGTGTAAGGCATGGATCGAGCTCCGGATGGACGCGTATCAGACGAAATTGGACAGGAATGCGGGCCGGAAAGCAAGCAGTTTGGCGCCCCGTTAGCAGGGCTTGCGCGCCCAAAGCGCGCCACGGGCGCGCCCGTCCGCCTTCGCTGAAGCTACGGCGGACAGGCCGGGC
>JBOGIX010000523.1:0-13950 GCA_050744685.1 Vicinamibacterales bacterium
CAGGGCGGCGGTGATCAGCGTGCTGCTCGGGTCGGCGGTGCTCATCCAGATCAAGTCGCCGGGGGCGCTGCCGATCGATCCGTTCTTCTTCCTGATCGGCCTGACGTTCGCGCTGACGGTGGCCTACAGCCTCACCGTTCGTTTGGCGGCGACGCGCCCGTGGCTGATCGACGTGCAGCTCGTCGCCGACGCCGTCATCGTCTCGGCCATCGTGCACCTGACGGGAGGCATCAACAGCTACTTCTCGTCGCTCTATGCGCTGCCCATCATTGCCGGCAGCTGGGTGCGATCCTGGCGCGGCGGCATGATGGTGGGCACGGCGGGATCGGCGCTCTACGGGCTGATCGTGCTGGCGCAGTACTTCCGGCCGCTGTCGCCGGAAGCGGCGGAGAGCCTGCCGGCGCTCCGCGAGGCGTTGTTCCGGTGCGGACTGAACGTCTTCGGGTTCTTCGCGGTGGCCGCGCTGACGGGTTATCTCGCCGAGGGACTGCGTCGCGCCGACGCGCAGCTTCAGCGCGCGTCGACCGAGCTGGCGGACATGCAGGCGTTCAGCCGGCACGTGGTGGACAGCCTGATGAGCGGCCTGCTGACCACCGACACGGCTGGTGTGGTGATGACCTTCAACCGCGCCGGCGAAGGGATCACGGGCATCAGGGGCATCGAGGCGATCGGGCGGCCGGCGGCGGCGGTGCTGCAGCTCCCCCCCTCGCTCGACGGTCTGTTCGGCCCGCCCGGGTCGCGGCCGCGGCAGACACGCGTCGAATACGCGTTCACGCGCGTCGACGGCCGGGCGATCGAAATGGGGTTGAGCGCGGCGCCGCTGATGACGCCGCGCGGCGAAACCGGGTTCATCCTGACGTTCCGGGACGTGACCGAAGCCCGCAAGCAGGACCGCGAAGCGCGCGTCCAGCAGCGGCTCGCGGCGGTCGGCGAAATGGCGGCGGGCATCGCCCACGAGATCCGCAATCCGCTCGCGTCGATGTCCGGATCGATCCAGATCCTGCGGCAGGAGCTCCCGCTCACCGACGAGCAGGGGCAGCTGATGGACATCGTGATCCGCGAGTCGGAGCGGCTGAACGACACGATCCGCAGCTTCCTGTCCTACGCGCGGCCGCAGCGGCAGGCGATGACGCACATGGACGTGCGGCAGCTCATCACCGACACGGCCACGCTGCTGCAGAACAGCACCGAGCGCGCCGAGACGCACCGCATCGCCGTCGACGTGCCGGCGGATCCCGTCCCGTTCCAGGCAGACGAGGGGCAGATCCGGCAGATCGTCTGGAACCTGGCGACCAACGGGCTGCGCGCGATGCCGGGCGGCGGCTGCCTCCGCCTGTCGGTCGGCGCGCCGACCCGCGACGATCCCCACGTGACGATCCGGGTGTCGGACGAAGGCGTGGGAATTGCGGCCGAGGAGATCGAGGGAATTTTCCAACCGTTCCGCGGCGGGTTCTCGCGCGGAACCGGGCTGGGGCTGTCGATCGTGCACCGCATCGTCAGCGACTACTCGGGCGAAGTGAAGGTGACCTCGACACGGGGCGCCGGAACGACCGTGCACGTCCGGTTTCCCGTGGCGGCAGCCGACGGCGTCAAGGAAATGACTGTTTCGTGAGTCGCACAACGAATGGCGTTTGAGATCCAGGCATCCGATTCGGCGGTCGCTCAGGCGAACGGGGCATCAGCCCGCGTGCTCGTCGTGGACGATGAGCGCTCGATGCGGGAGCTGTTGTCGATCGTGCTCCGGCGCGACGGCTACGACGTGCTCCTCGCCGCCGACGGCAGGGCGGCCGTCGACACGCTGAAGCGCGAGCGAGTGGATGTGCTGATCACCGACATCCGCATGCCGGAGATGACCGGCGTCGACGTGCTGCGCGAGGCCAAGCAGATCGACCCGTCGATCGTCAGCATCATCATGACCGCCTTCGCCTCGACCGATACCGCGGTCGACGCGCTGCGGCTTGGCGCCGCCGACTACGTGCACAAGTCGCCCAACGCGGTGAACGACCTGCGGCTGCGCGTGCGGAAGGAGCTCGAGCGGAAGCGGCTGCAGCAGGAGAACGTGCTGCTCAAGCGCGCGCTCAAGACCCCCCACACGTTCGCGAACATCGTCGGCAGCAGCAGCGCGATGATGGCGGTGTTCGAGCTCATCGAGACGATTGCGCCGACGAGCAGCACGGTGCTCATCACCGGCGAGTCCGGCACGGGCAAGGAGCTCGTGGCGCGGGCGATTCATGCCGGCTCGGCGCGGAGCGATCGGCCGTTCGTCGCGGTGAACTGCGGCGCGCTGCCGGATACGCTGCTCGACTCGGAGCTCTTCGGCCACATGCGCGGCGCGTTCACCGGCGCCGACACGAACAAGAAAGGGCTGCTCGAGGTCGCTGAAAAGGGGACGATCTTCCTGGACGAGATCGGCGAGATGAGCCCGATGGTCCAGGTGAAGCTGCTCCGCGTCCTCCAGGAGCGGAAGTTCCGGCGGCTCGGCGGTACCGAAGAGGTCGAAGCCGACATCCGGATCATCACCGCCACCAACCGGGATCTCTCGAAGATGGTCGCGGACGGCGACTTCCGCGAGGATCTCTACTACCGCATCAACGTGATCCCCGTGAAGCTGCCGGCGCTGCGCGAGCGGCAGGACGACATCCCGGCCCTGGCCGAACATTTCGTGGCGAAGTATGCGGCGCGGATGAACAAGAACCTGCACGGCATCTCCGGCGCCGCGGTGGCGTGTCTTCGCACCTACGCCTGGCCGGGGAACGTCCGCGAGCTGGAGAACGCCATGGAGCGCGCCGTCGCGCTCGAGCGCACGCCGGCCGTGTTGCCAGACAGCCTGCCCGAAGACGTGCGCGCCGCGTCCGCGGCACCGGCCGCGGCGTCGGGCTCCACGCCGTCGGAGGACCTGACGCTCGCCGGCGGATTCGATCTCGAGCAGCACGTCCAGGACATCGAGCGCGAATACATCATGGAAGCGCTGCGCCGCTCGAACGGGGTGAAGAAGAACGCAGCCGAACTCCTCGGCCTCAGCTTCCGGCAGTTCAGGTACCTGCTTAAGAAATACAACGTCCAATAGATCGCTCAGCGTCAACTCCCAACCTCCAGCCTCCGCTCGATTGCCATGCGGAGGCTGCGCGCCGTAGCGCCGGCTGCGCCGGCGCGGAGGTGGGCATCCCTGCCAGCGCACGAGCTACGGCTGGCAGGCCAACTCCCAACTCCCAAGGCGCGTGGCTCGAGACAGTGGGGTGGAAGTCGGCGCGTGAAGCTGGCTGGCAGGGCTTTCGCCCAGCTGGGTCGAACCTCGCGTCTTGGGAGTTGGGGGTTGCCCGCCGCCGCGTGTCGGAAGTAATCATCGACACGCTATGGCGAGGCCTCGCCGAAGCGCGCCGTGCTCGTCGCGCGCGAAGGCGGGGAGGTTGGGAGTTGACGAAGTCCTCCCGAGTTTCCCCCCGAGCTCCCCGAGTTACCCGACCCTGAAACCGGCCACGCGTCCCTGATCCGCGTCCTAATCCCGTGGGCCGACAAAAACTGCCAGTCGCGCTTGACAGAATTTGTCACCGGACCGAAAATTGGCACGTAGGGCGTAGTAGTCATCGCCCTGCCAAATCCAGCCAACTAACTGAGCCGCAACAGGTTCTTCGTTGCCCGCGCCCCTACGTCAGCAGTGGCATTGCCGTTGCTCTGAAGGAGGCGTCGGCCGCTGGGCTGCGCCAGTAGAGACCGACGGGATCAGTCCGACGGCCCAAACGATTCTTTGAGGAGCACACAGTCATGAAAGTTCGTAACCAGAAGGGTTTCACGCTCATCGAGCTGCTGATCGTTGTCGCGATCATCGGCATCATTGCGGCGATCGCGGTGCCGGGTCTCCTCCGCGCCCGCATGTCCGGTAACGAGTCCTCGGCGATCGGTGGGCTGCGCGCCATCAACAGCGCCCAGGCCAGCTACTCGTCGGCCTGCGGACAGGGCGGCTATGCGATCAATCTGACGGTTCTTGGCACTCCGTGCGGCGCCGGCACCCAGGGCTTCATCTCGCCGGATCTCAATCCGGCGACGCCCGGCGTGACGACGTTCGGCACGGGCGTGGCCAAGAGCGGCTACAACACTGACATGGTGGCGGGTCTCGGCGTTGCGGGTCCGACTCCTATCAACGGCGGAGCGACGCTCACCGACTACTCCGCGACTTCCGTACCCGTGACGGTTGGCTCGACCGGCCAGCGCGGGTTCAACACGACGGCGGCGGGGACGATTTTCGTTGACCCGAACGGCCTGGCGGCCGGCACCACGCCCCTCCAGTAAGGGCAATCCGGCGGACGGTTCGAGGGGATACCTGCTTTGGCGGGTATCCCCTTTTTCTTGGTCCCTCCGCTTCGCGGAGCCTCGCCGCGACGCGCACGGCCCTCTTCGGGTCGAACGCGTCGAAAATGGAGACGATGTGCGCAACGATGCGGGATTCACGTTGATCGAGATGTTGATCGTCGTGGCGGTGATCGGCGTGATTGCGGCGATCGGCATCCCGTCGGTGCTGCGCGCGAGGGTGTCCGCCAACGAATCGTCGGCGATCGCGTCGCTGCGCGCCATCAGCACCGCCGAGGCGACCTACTTCGCTCATGCGGGCACGAGCGGCTACGCCGGTTCCCTCGCCACGCTGGCGCGCAGCTGCCCGGGCGGAACCCAACCGTTCATCTCCCCCGACCTGGCGTTCGATCCGTCGCTCAAGAGCGGCTACACGGTCGGCCTGCAGGCGTCGGCAACGGCGCAGCCTTCCCGCCCCGACTGCAACGGAACAGCGACGGACTCGGACTTCTACGCCACCGCCGAGCCAGTGTCGCACGGCAACACCGGCGTCCGCGCCTTTGCGACCAACAACCGCGGCAGCATCTATTACGATCAGACCGGCGTCGCTCCGACCGAGGCCGCGATGCTGCCGAGCGGCGGCGGCCGCGTCATCGAATAACTGCTTCGGTACTCGGTACTCGGGGCTCGGTACTCGGGGGGGCGCGGGTGGCTTCCGCCTTCAGGCGGAAGGATGCCCGGCCCGGGTATCGGTTCGGAAACCGGAAGCGGAAAGCGGAAAGCATGCTGGAAGCCGGAAGCTGGAAGCTGGAAGCTGGAAGCTGGAAGCTGGAAGAGACCGGCTTCACCCTCATCGAGCTCCTGATCGTCATCGCCATCGTCGGCGTGCTTGCGACGATGGCCGTCGTCGGGGTGCGGACGGCCCGGATCCGGAGCGAGGAGGCCGCGGCGATCACCGCCCTCAACGCCATCAACCACGCGCAGTTCGCGTTCATGCAGACCTGCGGCCGGCAGCGGTATGCGCCCACCCTCGTCAGCCTTGGCAGGCCCGCCCCTGGCGCCGAGCGCGGCTTCGTCAGCCCTGATCTCGCCGTGTCCGATCCCCTTCACAAGAGCGGCTATGCCATCCAGCTGTCGGGCACCGCGGCGACCGAGGGGGAGCAGACGTGCAACGGCGACGTCCCGCTGGAGCGGTATCGCCTGACGGCGGATCCACTCATGCCCGGCCTCGGGCACCGGTTCTTTGGCAGCAACGTCGATCGCGTGATCTACAACGACACCGTCTCGTTTTCGGCGGACATGCCGGAGTCGGGGGCCGCCGGCCACGGCGCAGAAATCAGGTAGAATCTGCGAATATGACTGCCAAGACGCGGAATGTCCTGCTGGCGCTCGCGGCGCTCGGCCTCGGCGCGTCCGCCTGGTCCAGCTACGTGCACTACGCGCTGCTGACGACGCCCGGGTACTCGAGCGTCTGCGACATCAATGCGACCTTCAGCTGCAGGCAGGCGTATCTGAGCGAATACGGCAGCATCTGGGGCATCCCGGTCGCGCTCGCCGGCGTGTTGTTCTTTTCCATCGTCCTGCTCCTCGCCGGCATGGGCGGACGGCCGGGCGTCAAGTCGCGCGACAACGTGCCCGCGTACATCTTCGCGTTCTCGACGATCGGCCTGGCGTTCGTCCTTTACCTGGGATGGGCCGCGTTCTTCAAGCTGCACGCCATTTGCCTGCTGTGCGCGACCACCTACATCGCCGTCATCGGCATCTTCATCGTCTCGGGAGCGGCCACGTCGTTTCCGATGACCACATTGCCGCGCCGCGCCTCGAGTGATGCCGCGCTCCTTTTCAGGAGCCCCGGCGCGCTCGTCGTCGCGCTCCTCTTCAGCGTCGGCTTCATCTCCCTGGTCAGCGCATTTCCGCGCGAGCCGCAGGCGTCGGGCGCGCAAGCGTCGGTCCCGGCGCAGCCACAGTTTCCGCCGCTCACCGACCAGCAGCGCTACGAGCTGGTACGGTGGTACGAGGTGCAGCCGAAAGTCGACATCCCGGTGGATGCCGGCGGCGCCAAGGTGGTGATCGTCAAATTCAACGACTTCCAGTGCCCGGCCTGCCGCGAAACCTACTTTGCCTATCGCAGCCTGCTGGAGAAATACGAAGCCGCCGGCCAGGTGAAATCGGTCGTCAAGCACTTCCCGCTGGAGCCCGAGTGCAACGCCGCGGTGCCCGGCGGCAACCACGTCGTGGCCTGCGAATCGGCAGCGGCGATGGTCATGGCGGACAGCAAGGGATCGGCCGATAAGCTCGAGGAATGGCTGTTCACCAACCAGGCCACGCTCAGCCGGGACAGGGTGAAAGAAGGGGCCGCCGAGGTTTCCGGGATCACCGACTTCGACGCGCAGTACACCAAGGCGCTCACGCAGGTCCGGGCCGATGCCGACCTCGGCGCGCGCCTGCAGGTGCGCTCGACGCCGACCTACATCATCAACGGCCGCGTCATCGCCAGCCTGCTGCCGCCGACCGCCATCGAGGTGCTCATCGAGCACGAGCTCAAGCGATGAAGAAACTCGCAAATGCCATGAATGCTCAGGAATGCCATGAATGCCATGAATGAGAAAGCCCGGCGCCGCTCGACGCGGGAACGCTGACCTTCCATTCATGGCATTCCTGGCACTCCTGGCATTCATGGCATTACCGCTATAAGGAATGCCTCCAGCGATCAGCATCGACGCCCTGACCAAAGACTACTGGATTGGGTTCTGGCGCAAGCGGCCGTACCGTGCCCTGGATCGGTTGTCGCTCGACGTGCAGCCGGGGGAGGTGTTCGGCTTTCTTGGTCCCAACGGCGCCGGCAAGACAACCACGCTGAAGCTGCTGATGCAGCTGATCTTTCCGACCAGCGGCCGGGCGGAAATTCTTGGACGGCCCGTCGGAGACGTCGCGGCGAGGCGGCGCATCGGCTACCTGCCGGAGAATCCCTACTTCTACGATTACCTGACGGCGGAGGAGCTCCTGCAATACTTCGCGCGGCTGTTCGGCTATTCCGGGGCCGATGCGCGTCGGCGCGCCGCCGCCCTGCTCGATCGCGTGGGCATCGGGCCGGAGCGGCGCAGGCAGCAGCTGCGCAAGTATTCCAAGGGCATGATCCAGCGGGTCGGCATCGCGCAGGCGCTGCTGAACGATCCGGAAGTGATCTTTCTCGACGAGCCGATGTCGGGGCTGGATCCGCTGGGCCGGCGCGAGGTGCGCACGCTGATCCTGGAATTGCGCGATCAGGGCCGCACGATCTTCTTCAGCTCCCACATTCTTGCCGACGCCGAAGCGCTCTGCAGCCGCGTCGCCGTGGTCGCCGGCGGACAGCTGGCCGCGTGCGGCCGCCTGACGGAGATCCTCGCGTTCCAGGTCCGCAGCTGGGAGCTCGTCGTTGCCGATCTCAAGCCGGAAGTGCTCGCGCAGCTCACGCCGCAACTGACACGAAGCACCGAGATCGCCGCGCACCGCTTCGCGCTGGAGCTGCGGCCCGACGTCGCGCCCGATCGCTTCCTCTCGGAGGTGATGGCCACCGGCGCCACGCTGGTCTCGCTCAATCCCGTCCGCGACACCCTTGAAGACTTCTTCGTCCGGCGTGTGGCAGAGATAGGAGAAGGCGCGAGAGGCGGCCAATGAGGGCGATTGTCTGGGTCGCCGTCAACGTCTTCAAGGAGTCGGTGCGCGACCGCGTGCCCTACAACCTCGCCTTCTTCGCCGTGCTGCTGATCGCCTCGTCGTATCTCATCGGCCAGCTCACCGCCGGCCAGGACGTGAAGATCATCAAGGACCTCGGCCTCGCCGCCACCGCCGTGTTCGGGCTGTTCATCGCCATCTTCATCGGCATCGGCCTCGTCTCGAAGGAGGTCGAGCGCCGCAGCGTCTACTCGCTGCTCTCGAAGCCGATCGGCCGTCCGCAGTTCATCGTCGGCAAGTACGCCGGCCTCGTGCTGACGCTTGCGGTCAACGTGGCCGTGATGACCGTGGCGCTCTATCTCGTGCTGGCGTACATGACCTACGTTGCGGCGGACCAGGTGCGCGCGGTCTGGGACGCGCCCGGGACGGACCCGCGGCTGCTCGCGGCGATCGCGCTCATCTTCGTGCAGTTGATGATCGTGACGGCCGTCGCGCTGTTCTTCTCGACCTTCTCCACGCCGCTGCTGTCGGCCGCCCTCACCTTCGGCCTCTTCATCGTCGGGCACTTCAACGCGGATCTGAAGAACTTCGATCGCGTGGTGGATTCGCCGGCAGCCGTGTGGCTGGCGAGAAGCGTTTACCACCTGGTGCCGGATTTCTCGGCCTTCGACGTCAAGACCGAGGTCGTTCACGGCCTGCCGGTGCCGGCCGGGTACCTGGCCTCCACGACCGCGTACGGCTTTGCCTATATCGCGGCGCTGCTGGTGGTGTCCGTGCTGATCTTCTCGAGGCGGGACTTCAAGTGATCGCGGCGGCTTCCGAACCGGTTCGCCCGGACGTTCCGCATCACCGCGGGCTGATCCTCGGAGTACTGGCGGTGGCCTGCTTCTCGTCGGCGATCGGGCTGCAGATCCTGCGCGACGCCGCCTATCCGAGGAACGCGGCGCAGGAGGCCCTGTTGTACGTCCGATCGGGCCCTGCGATGCGCCGGATCGCGCTCTCGTTCGACGCGCTCATGGCCGACGTCTACTGGATCCGCGCCGTTCAGCATTACGGCGGCGATCGGCGCGACGCGTCGAAGGTGAAGAAATATCAGTTCCTCTACCCGCTGCTCGACATCACCACGTCGCTCGACCCGTACTTCACGATCGCCTATCGATTCGGCGCAATTTTCCTGGCCGAGGCGTACCCCGGCGGCGCCGGGGAACCAGATCTCGCCATCCGGCTGCTCGAGAAGGGGATCGCCGCGCAGCCGACGCGGTGGCAGTACTACCACGATGCGGGATTCGTCCATTATTGGCAGCTGGAGGACCCGCGCACTGCCGCAGCCTGGTTCAGGAAAGGCGCGGCGCAGCCCGGGGCACCGAACTGGCTCGAGCCGCTGGCAGCGACGATGCTGGTCCAGGGAGGAGATCGGGCGTCGGCGCGGTTCGTGCTGAACCAGATCATGCAGTCGGATCAGGAGTGGCTGCGGCGGGCGGCCACCCGCTCGTTGAAACAGATCGACGCGTTCGATGCGATGGACGCGCTGCGCCAGCGCGTCGCCGCGTATCCGCCGCCACCGCCGCAGCCGTATTCGTGGGAGTGGCTCGTCAGTCGCGGCGCGCTCCGCGGCATTCCGCTGGATCCGGAGGGCGTGCCCTACGAGATCGATCCCGCGAGCGGCGACGTGCGCGTGTCCGCGAGGTCCGACCTCTGGCCGATGCCACGCCGGCGCGCGAAGGCGGTCCCGAGGCCGCCGGCGGACCGATGACGGTCGAGACACTGCTCACCATCGCCTTTGCCTGGTTCGGGTTGGCGATAGGCAGCTTCCTGAATGTCTGCATCCACCGGATCCCGCGCGGCGGATCCGTCGCCCATCCGCCATCGGCATGTCCCGACTGCGGCTATCGCCTGCGCTGGTACGACAACGTTCCCGTCCTCAGCTACGCGGCCCTTCGCGGGCGATGCCGCAGCTGCCGCGCGCCGATCAGCATCCGCTACCCGATCGTCGAGCTGCTGACGATGATCGTGTTCCTGCTGCACCTCTACCTGTTCGGCTGGACCGCACTCATGGGTGTGCGGCTGCTCTTCGCCTGTGCCCTCATCGTCCTGTTCGCGATCGATCTCGAGCACCAGCTGCTGCCGAACGTGATCACGCTCCCGGGCATCGTGGCCGGGCTGTTCGCGAGCCTGTTCCTGCCGCCGGGCGTTCGCGACGCGATCATCGGCGCGATCCTGGGGGGTGGGATCCTCTGGGCGATCGGAGCGGCCTACTTGCGATACTCGGGGCAGGAGGGGATGGGCGGCGGCGACGTCAAGATGCTGGCGATGATCGGCGCGTTCCTCGGCTGGCAGCAGGTCCTGGTGACGCTCGTGCTGTCCTCGGTGGCCGGCTCGATCATCGGCGTGCTGCTGATCGCACTGCGGCGCGGCAACATGAAGTACGCCTTGCCGTATGGAACCTTCCTGGCGCTCGGGGCGCTGGTGGCGTCGCTCGCGGGGCAGCAGATTGTCGACTGGTATGTGAACCTGTATCGGGTTCAGTAGCTGCGATGGTGTGGCGTGGAGTGCCGGCGCCTTTTTGAGCCGACGGATGGCGGGCCTTGGTTGCCGGACCGCAGCCCTACAGCCGATCGCGCCGAGCCTGAGTCAGTTCCCAGGTTCTCGATTGTTTCCAGTTTCCCAGTATCCCCGACTGGTAACCAGTGACGAATAACTGGAAACCGGAGACTGGAAACTGACGGCTGGTCCTGCCGTGCTACTGGAGCCAGTCGGCGGGAACGTTCTTCAAGCGGGCGCGAGCCTCGAATCGATCCCACTCGCCCTTCATCCCTTCGGCGTCTTCTCGTGCACTCTTCAACGCGCGCTCGGAGACTTCGCGCTCCCTGGACGCGGCGCTGCCGGCGCCTTTCTCGATACTGTCTCCCAACTCCGCGACGCGTCCTTCGAGCGCCTTGACGCGGCTGTGAATCTCCTCCATCTTCGTGCGGATCTCCTTCGCACGCATTCTCCAATACTTCTCGTCGCGGAGCTCCCTGGGCGGCGGAGTGTCGCCGGCAGGCGTGGGTTCCGTCGAGGTGTCTGCCGCAACCGGGGCCTTGGCGGCCTCGGGCTGCGCTGCAGACGAATTCGGCGGCGGCGCCGAACCGGAATCGGCCGGAAGGTCCTCGGCCGTGTATCGTTTGCCCGCGCCGACCTCTTGTCGCCGCCTGGCCTCCCTGGCGGCCACCTCTCCGAGGCTCTGTGCCGAGGGCGTTGATGTCGCGAGCACCGCGACAATCACCGGAACGGCCACAGCGGCAGTAGCGCCGACCGATCGGCGCACTGATGAGAATGTCATCGGATCTCCCGCCATCCGCCCACGGCAAACTGGTCGCTGCCGGCGATGCCGTTGTAGGTCAATTTCAGGTTGCCGGAAATCGTGTTCGCGACGACGTCGGGAAACACGCTTGCCGCGTTTTCGACCAGCAGCTGTCCGGCGATATCGGGGGTACCCTTGATATCGATCTGCTCGCGAACGAGAATCTGCCCTTCGACCTTCGGCGTCGCGAGGCTGCCCGACATTTTCAGGTCCCCGTCGGTGACGAACAGCAGTTCAGGAGCGAACGGGGTGAGGTCGGGACTGCCGGCAATTTCGATCGAGCCGGTAGCAATGATGGAAATGGCGACAGGCGATGAGCTTGATCCGAGGCTGCCAGTCAGGCGGGCGGAGCCTTCGACGTAATATGTGCCCCCATGTGTCGCAGTGCTCCCGCCGTTCGAGTTGTTGCTCCACTCGACGCCGGAGAACGTCCAGCCACGGCAGCAAGCGAGCACGTTGCCGTCGCGATCCAACAGCTGTCCGGTGCTGGTCAGGATGTAGTCGGCGAGCGGCTTGTAGTTGATGGCGTGAATCGGCGGAACAGGCAGTGTCGACTGGCCGCCCAGCTCGTCGCCGCCGATGTTCGCACCGGGATGGATCGTCGCCGTTCCGGAAGCCGTGGCGTTCTGCGAGATGGTGGTGGCAGAGTTCGTGACGGTGAGATTGCCGTTCGAGTGCACACCGCCATTGCCCCCGGAGACTTCCACGCTCCCTGAGATGGTGAGGTTGCCGTTCGTCACGATCGCGGGCAGGGTCGTGGCGCCGACGATGGCCTCGAGCGTTACCGTCGTGTTGTTACGGCCGCGGCCGATGGCGCGGAGGACGACCCTTTCGTTCGCGTCGGTGAGCGGCTGCGAGTTCTCTTCGATCTCCCCGATTTCGGCTGCGGTGAGCCCCGGCGACAGGCCACGCGCGGGGTCGTCGTCATCGAAGCTGCGCACCTCGTAGGTGACGCCTGGGAGAAGCTGCGTCGTCGCCGGCGGCCGCGGAACTCCCAGCGCTTCGAGACTCCCGTCGTCGGCGGTCGACGCCACCCCGTCGGGCCCGAGAAGGAGAATGTCGATCGCGGCACTCGCAGTGGAACTGACCGCGTTCGTCGTCAGGTTGGCAATGGCGACGGTCAGGCCGTGATTGAGGCCCGCTTCGGCAGCCGCGCGCGCCTGGGCCGCCGACTCCTGGTTGCTCGCCGCCAGCGTTTCCGTCTGACCGCTCATCGCCAGCGTTGCACACAGCGCCGATACGAGGATCAGGATGAGGAGCACCCCGATGAGCGCCATCCCTTTCTCGTTCCCGGTTCGGATCGATGATCTCAGCATGGCCTGACTCATTCAGTGCGCAGCCGGACGTCCTGCTGCAGCGAAAACGTGGTGAACTGGCCGGTATGCGGGTTGCGGCCGCGCGACTGCCCCTGCACGGCGATGCGTACGAAACGGATCGATCCCGGCACCGACGTGACCGCCATGTTGGCGGTCAGGTAGGTGAACCGCAGTTGAGTGAAGATGCCCTCCGTCATCGCGACGGGGGCGGCATCGACGCCCCTGTCGAACCGCCTGATGACGTTGTTCGGCGGCCCATCGTGCGCGATGGTGATGTCCTCGTTGGGCTCGTTGCAGGCGCCAGGTGCGCCGAGGATCAGCCCGTTGGGACGGGAATCCGTTTGAATGCGAATGTCGTCATTGATGCCGTCGGCGTCCGGATCGATCCGAATCGGCTGGACCGCAGTCCCGGCAGCCGGACAATTGGTGATGTTGACGCTGTACGGATTACTGCCGGCAGTCACGATCGTTCGGCTCATCCAGTCGAGCGCGTATCGCGCTTCCTGCTCGACGGTCACATCGTGCAACTGATGCTGATACGTTTGCTGCACGCCGCGTGCGAGCGTCGTCGCTGCCGCCATGACCGCGAGGGAGATGCCCATCGCAATCAGCAGCTCGACGAGCGAGAACCCGGCCTCGTTACGCACCACACCCGTCACCATTGCCGGATCACCGTCGTGAGGTCGGCCTGCTGGTACCGCTTGCCGGGGTTGATGACCCGCACCGTCAGCCGGCGCATCCCGGGATCGGCCGCAGGCCCCGCCTGGATCAGCCAGCGCCGCCTGATCCCGGGCGCCGGCGCGTCGTTGAAGTTGGCGACGTTGGCCGTGAGGCTGCCGCCGATCTGCACCTGCGGATCGGTTGCGAAATTGAGCTTCGCCAGCTCCTCGACCTTTCCTTGCAGCAGGTGCGTGCCATCGGTCGTCTGCCGGGCGCTCAGGTGCATAACGGTCGATACGGCCAGGAGCTGCGCCATCCCCACCAGGCCTATGGTGAGAACGAGCGTGGCGATGATCACCTCGACGAGAGTGAACCCGGCCTCACCGCGAGCGATGCGGTCCGTACTAGTAGCGCGCATGCAGGGCCTCGGACACCGCGACCTGACCGCTCCCGGCGATCGTGAGCCGCTTCTCATTGTGCGCATCGCCGACACCAATCGTCGTCGGCGGCGCGGCCGCGACACACGCCGGACACCCGATGAGCGGCGTAATGCGGCCGATCGTGCTGACCTCCAGATCCTGCACGGCCCCGAACGTCATCTGCGCCGGAAGCATCACGACGGGACCATCGCTGTTCGGCAGGGTCGCAGGATTCGTGTCGGCCGCCGGGTAGGGGTAAGTCGCCGGATTACAC
>JBOGIX010000524.1:0-3473 GCA_050744685.1 Vicinamibacterales bacterium
GGGCAGCATCGTGTCCCACGCCAGCCCGCGTGAGCTGCCGGGCACCGTGCTCTTCGTTGCAAAATGCGGCAGGGCAGGGGAGTGCATCCACCATCGCGCGCACGCGCCGACGGCGGCGGCGGTGCCGAAGAGCCCCGCGTGGCCCGCGGCGCCTCCGAGCGCCCAGCAGTTTTCGTCGTGCACTTCCCCCGTGAGGAGGCGGCCGCGCCATTCGTCCACTTCGGTCGGGGCGGCGCGCCGGCGCCACTGCCGCGGCGGGTTGAAGGCCAGCGGATCCGACGTCACGTAACGCGCGAGGCGGTGAAACTGTTCCGCGAGCGTGCGGCGCGGGTCGAAGGCGCCTGGAGCGCCCTTGAAGTCCGGGTTGTGCGGCGACGCCGTCTCGAGAATGAACCCAAGCAGTATGAATCCCAGGTCGCTGTAGACGGAGCGCGAATCCGGCTCGTACTCGAGCGGGAGCGAGCAGATGGCCTCTTCGAACTCCGCGCGTCCCGTGTAGTCGCGAAAGAAGGGCAGGTAGGCCGACAACCCGGAACTGTGCGTGAGCAGGTGACGCACGGTGACCGCTTCGCGGTCCGTTCCCCGCCACGCTGGAAGCCAGCGGCCAACCCGGTCGTCGAGCGCGATCCGGCTGTCATCCACGGCGCGCATCGCCAGCGTGGAGGTGGCCAGCACCTTGGTGAGGCTGGCGAGATCGAAGATGGTGTCGGGCGAAGTGAGCGCGGCGTACGGGTCGTAGGTGAGCCCGCCGAACGCCGCGTTCCACACCGGTCCGCTTCGCCGCCCCACCTCGATGCAGGCCGCCGGGAACGCGTGGGCTTCAACCGCCTCGCGCAGGATGCGGGCGACCGGTTCGAACCGCTCCGGCACGTGTGTTCAGACCTTTCGCGCTGGTCCCTGAACGAGCGAGACGAGCACGGCGACGATGCCGGTGACCGCGGCGCCCGAGAGCGCGTACCACGTCCACGCGTAGGCCGCGGTGGACCACGCCCAGGCCAGCAGGATGGTGCCGGCGAGCATGCCGGCGAGCATCGCGCCCGTGCGCACGCGCGTGGTCAGCACGCCGGTGAGGAATGCGCCGAGCACGGGCCCCGCCGCAAGCGACAGCACGGCCAGCCCCGAATCCAGCACCGATCGCGTGACGTACTGCGCCCCCAGCGCGACCGCGACCTGCGCGATCCCCCAGAAGATGGTCGCGCGATGCGCGACGCGCATCAAGGTCGGCTCGTCGGCGCCTGGACGCACGTACTTGACATAGAAGTCGTTCACCGTGGTTGCCGCCAGCGAGTTGATCGACGGCGACAGCGCCGCCGCCACGATTGCCGCGACGATGAAGCCGGAGATGCCCTGGGGCAGGGAGGTGACGACGAACAGCGGGAGGACCTCGTCGTTGCTCAGCAGCGGACGGGGCAGCGGCGTGTGCTGATAGAACGTGTAGAGCATCGCCCCGATGACGAGGAACAGCATGAACTGCAGGAGCACGAGCACCCCGCTCAGGATCAGGCCGGCGGACGCGGCGCGGACCGATCGCGCCGACAGCAGGCGCTGCACCAGAAACTGATCGGTGCCGTGAGTGGCCAGCGTCAACGCGATGCCGCCGAACAAACCGGCCCAGAACGTGTACACGCGCGTCGGCTCGGTGCTGAAGTCGAAGACCCTGAAGTGTCCGGCGCCCCCGGCCGTCTGCACGACCTCGTTCCAGCCGCCGGGGATGAGCTGAAGCAGGCCGAAGAAGACGAGCAGGGCGCCACCCACGTAGACGAACATCTGCACGACGTCCGTCCAGATGACGGCAGACACACCGCCGCGCACGGTATAGACGATCATCGCGATGCCCAGGGCCAGCACGGTGATCGTCACCGGCACCTGCGTGACGACCGAGATGACGAGCGCGGTGGCGAACAGGCGGATGCCGTCGGCCAGCGTGCGCGTGATCATGAAGATGACCGCCGCCACGTTCTTCACTTCCGGACCGAAGCGCCGGTTCAGCAGCTCGTACGACGTCACCAGATCGCCACGAAAGTACGCCGGCAGGAACAGGGCGCTGACGAGCACGCGGCCCGCCACGTAGCCGAACGCGAGCTGGAGGAACGTCATGTTGCCGGCATAGGCGCCGGCGGGCACGCCGATGAAGCTCAGGGTGCTCGTCTCGGTGGCGACGATCGTGAAGCAGATGGCCCACCACGGCACGGAGCGGCCGGTCAGGAAGTAGTCGCGCGTGGTTTTCTGGAAGCGCGCGAACCACGAGCCGAACGCGGTGATCGCCAGGAGGTAACCGGCGATAACGGCGTAATCGATCCAGGTCAGGACCATGGGCGCGGCGATCGGACCGGGCGCAGCTACTTGAAGGCGCCGCGTGCGACGGCGGCGAGATAGCCCTGCGCGGACTGGCGCGGATCGACGAGGCTGTCGTAGGAAAAGAGGATGACGCCGCCGGCGCCGAGCCGCCGCGCCGTGGTGATGTTGTCGATTGTCTCCGCGGGCGAGAGACGATAGGCGCCGATGCCCGCCCACACCTGGCGCTCGCCGGCCGCGGCGCGCGCGGCGGCAATCTGTTCCGCGAACCGCGCGGCCTCCGTCGTGTAGGCCATCGGCGCGATCGCGTCGATCAGCCCCCGTTCGAGCCAGCGAGGCCAGTCCTGCAGGCGCTGTTCGACGGCATCGTGCGCGTCGGCTTTCGCGGCCACGCTGACCGCCGCCCCTGGGCGCTCGGCCCTGACCGCGTCGTGCAGGCGCGCCATCAACGTGGTCATCCGGGCCAGCCGGAACTGCCGCCACTCGTCCGGCAGCGCATCGGGATACGCCAGCACATCGTCTTTCTGCTGCGCCGCGAGCTGCCGGCGCCGCGCCAGCGGCAGCCCTGGATCGACGGCGGCGCGGAACTCGCGGATCGCGCCGCGGCTGTAGTCGAACCGATCGTTGGGGTAGCGCGCGTAATCGAAGTGGATGCCGTCGACGGCGTAGTTGCGGGCGATGGCGCGGACGACGCTCGCGAGGTGGGCGACGGCGGGCGGCGGAATCGGCGAGGCGTAGAGGCCCTCGATCTCATTCGCCTGGGAACGCGACCATCGCGCGAGCCTGCCGACGTAGCCCGGGCTCGCCGGATCCATGCGGGCCAGCTGCGGCGCCAGCTCGCGCGGCACCATCAGCCAGTCAGGATGTCGATACACGAGGTGCTCACGCGCACGCGGCAGCTCGGCGGCGCTCGAGACCAGGTTCACGTTGATCCACGCGTGCACGCGCAGGCCGGACGCGTGCGCCGCCTGCAGCACTTCGGCGAGTGGATCGAACGTGGCCGGCTGCCGCGCGAGCTCCGCGGCGCGCGGTTCGAGCGTGCCCGTGTAGTAGGCGTCGCCGCGCCCGCGAACCTGCACGAACAGCGCGTTGAACCCGTGGCGCTGTGCCGATCGCACGAGGGTCGTGATGCTCTCCGGCGAGGCGAGCGACGATCGCAGCACCCACAACGCCCGCAT
>JBOGIX010000525.1:0-8421 GCA_050744685.1 Vicinamibacterales bacterium
TGACGCGCCTATTGCTGCGAAGGGGCCATCTTGCGGCCCCCCAATGACGCGCCTATTGCTGCGAAGGGGCCATCTTGCGGCCCCCCCCAATAACGCGCCTATTGTGCTTGCCAGGGGGCCATCCTGCGGCGCCCAATGACGCGCCTATTGCCACCGGGGGGCCTCTCGCGAACGCATTTAGGGGCCGCAGATGTCCCTGGTGGTACACACGGGCCGCCCGAGCGCCGCAAGATGGCCCGCTTGGGATACACCGGCCGCCGAGCGCCGCAAGTTGGCCCCCTGGCCGGTAACAGGCCGCCCCGCGAGGCCAGAAAATGCTCAGCGCTTCGTCATGATGACGAAGTTCTCCCGGCCGTCCCGCCAGATCACGAGTGGCACCGGCTGTCCGGCGCCGGCGCGCTGCAGCTCGCGCTGCACCTGGCTCACGTTGGCGACCGGCTGCTGATTGACCTCGAGGATCACGTCGTTCGGCCGCAGGCCCGCGTTGAACGCCGGGCTGTTGCGGTCGACGTCGACGATGATGGCGCCGCCGCGTCCCTGTTCGAGCTCGAGCTCGCGGGCGATGTCCGGCGTGATCGGGCCAACCTCCATGCCGAAGCCCGTGGCGGTCGGCTCCTCGGTGGACTCGCGGCCGCCGATCTGTCCGCGCTGCTCGGCGTCGAGATCCAGCTCGCCGATCGTGACGTTCAGGGTGCGCTTCTGCTTGCTGCGGTACACGGTGACCGGCACCGTCGTTCCCGGCTTCGTGCTCACCACGAGGTCGACCAGCGTGTCGTTGTCCTCGACCGGACGGCCGTTGAACTCGACGATGACGTCGCCGCGCTGGAGGCCCGCCTTGGCCGCCGGCTCGCCCGGGTTGACCGAGCTCAGGAGGGCGCCGCCGGGTCCGGGCAACCCGAGCGCCTGCGCGACGTCCTTCGTGATCGGGTCGCGGCTGACGCCGACGCCGATCACGCCGCGCGTGACCTTGCCCGTGCGGAGCTGCGGCAGCAGATCGCGAATGACGTTAATGGGCATCGCGAAGCCGATGCCCATGTTGGTCGGCGACTGTGCGGCAGTGTAGATCGCCGTGTTGATGCCGACGACCTCGCCGCGCACGTTCAGCAGCGGCCCGCCGGAGTTGCCGGGATTGATCGCGGCGTCGGTCTGCAGCATCGGCTGCTCACGGCCCGGCACCCCGCCGAACGGACGCCCGAGCGCCGAGATGACGCCCACGGTGACGGTGTGGCTCAGGTTGAACGGATTGCCGATGGCCACCACCCAGTCGCCGGGCTGCATCTGCGCCGAGTCGCCGAACTTCGCCTCCTGGAGCGGCGCCGAGGGCATCTCGGTGAGCTGGATGAGCGCGATGTCGGTCAGGGAATCGCGCCCGATGACCTTCGCGGCATAGCTCTCGGTGCGCCCGCCACCGTAGAGACTCACGCGGATCTCGTCCGCCTCTTCGACCACGTGGTTGTTCGTCAGGATGAAACCCGACTTGTCGATGATGAAGCCGGTGCCGGTGCCGAGCTGCGGCGGCGCGTCCTCGCGCGGGAGCTGACGTCCGCGGTTGCGAGGCGCCTGTCCGCCGAAGAACCTCTCGAGCAGGTCGTCGTTGCCGCCAAAGAACTGCGTCAGCTCGCGGCCGCGCGCGCGCGACGTGGTCTGGATGTTCACCACCGTCGGGCTCTGCGCCTTGGCGATGTTGCGGAACGTCTGTGCGTCGATCGGGCCGTTGAGCGGCGCCGAGTTGGATGCGGGGACGTTCAGCGTCTGTGCCGAGGACGATGGCGGCAGGCCCCATTGGGAGGCGATGACCATACCGACGGCCAGCGAAGCGATGGCTATGAGGACTGCGTAAAAGAGCGTCGTCTTCCGCGTGGACATTTCCTTGATCTCCGAAACACGAACACCGAAACAGTTACCAACGCACGACCAGCGGCGCCAGGGCCGCGTCAGAGCGTGACGATCTCCTGCTGGAGAGGACCGCTGACGTGGGCGTCGCGCGTGTCGACGAACATGTTGATTTCCGTCCGCACGCCGAAGGTTTCCGTGTAAACGCCCGGTTCGATCGTGAACCCCGTACCGGAGATGAGCCGGCGATCGTCGTGCGTTTCGTAGTCGTCGAGGTGCACGCCGTTGCCGTGCACTGTTTCTCCCAGGCTGTGGCCGGTGCGATGGATGAACTGCGCGCCGTATCCGGCCCGCTCCACCACTGTACGACAGGCGCGGTCGACTTCGTAGCCGCGCAACACTCGTCCTTCCCGCACGGCCGACTGGACCAGGGATACCGCAGCGTCCCGGCCGTCGCGCGCCGCCGCGAAGGCGCGCGCATACTCATCAGGAACGTGCGGCCCCGTGAAGCCGACCCAGGTTATGTCAGCAAACACCGCGCCGGGCATCCGCAGCTTACCCCAGAGGTCGAGCAGCAGAATCTCGCCCGGACGAATGGCCCGGTGCACGTCGCGGGACGGATGGTAGTGCGGATTGCCCGCGTTCTCCTGGGCCGAAACGTTGGGCGTCTCGTCGGCCACCAGTCCTTCGGCCTCGAACCAGCCGAGCATCGCCTGCTGAACGTCGTACTCGGTCAAGGACGTTCCGGCCGACAGCCGATCGCGCACGAAATCGAACGCCCGATCCTTGATCCGATACAGCGCGTCGGACGCCTTGCGGTGCGTGTCGAGCGCCTCGGCCGACCACACCGCCTCGAACCGCTGCACGAGATCGCCGGACGACACCACCTCCGTGCCCATCTCGCGAATCGCCTCCACGGTCCCGGCGTCGACGCGCGAGATGTATGGAATGTTGTTGCCCGGCGAATATTCCATGGCGACGCGCTTCCGTCCCTGGAGCAGGCCGCGCAGCCCGGCCTCCAGGCGGTCCCGTCCGGCGTAGGCGCGCTTCTGGCCTGGAAGGCTGTCCAGGTTGTGGCGCTCGATCGCGTGCACGAGCCCCACGGGCTCGCCCTCGGCCGGTATGAAGTAGTACCACCGCCTGGTGGCCATTTTCTTCGTGGCGGCCAGGCCGGACAGTCGTGCGGCGATGGGGTTCGAGCCCTGGAAATCGTAGAGGAGCCAGCCGTCGAGCCCGTCTTCGACGAGCGCCCTTTGCACGTCCGCCACCGGAAGGGGCATCACACCAGTATAAAACAGGACGACCGACCTGTAAGACGACGAAGGGCTTCGTAAAGTTTGTGACAAAAGTCTGTAAGTGCCTACAGCAATGGTTGTTAAACATGTAAAGCCGCGCTGCCACTTGATAAGATGGCCGCCAACCCCCATATGTCGAGACGTGTCCTGGCCGCCATCATCCTGCTCCTTGCCGTAACCGCGCCGGCCGCGCAGCAGGCGCCGCCCGCCGCACCCGGGCCGCGCGACCCGCAGCTGACCTTCAAGGTGGAGGTCGACTACGTCGAGATCGACGCGACGGTCTTCGATGCGCAAGGCCATCCCGTTCGCGACCTGACCCAGGACGATCTGCAGGTGTTCGAGGACGGCCGGCCGCAGAAGGTCACGGTGTTCTGGAAGGTCGACATCCCGATTGAACGGCCGGATCCGCCGCTGTTCCGCGCGGAGGCCGTGGAGTCCGACGTCCGCAGCAACCGCCGCGCGTTCGACGGCCGCGTGTTCGTGCTCGTGCTCGACGATCTGCACACGCACTTCACGCGCACGCCGCGCGTGCGTGCCGCCGCCATGCAGTTCATCGAGCGGTATCTCGGCGCCAACGATCTCGCCGCGGTAGTCACGACGAGCGGCGCGCGCGCGAGCCAACAGGAGTTCACGAACAGCCGCGGGGCGCTGCTGCGCGCGGTGAACTCGTTTTCCGGCCAGCGGCTCGAGTCGCCGACGGTGGAGAGGCTGCGCCAGTCCGGTTTCGGCCGGCCCGCAATCGATCCGAACGAGGCCGAACGCGCCCACAAGGCCCGCGGCCTGCTGACGTCGATCAAGGGGCTCGCGGAATACCTCACGGGCGTTCGCGGCCGCCGCAAGGCGCTCGTGCTGTTCAGTGAAGGCATCGACTACGACATCACGAACGCGGTGGCGAACCGCTACGCATCCGACATCACGCTGCAGCTGCGGTCGGCGGTGGCCTCCGCGACTCGTGGGAACGTCAGCCTCTACACCATCGACCCGCGCGGCCTGATGGGGTTCGACGATGCCGTCAACCTGCCGGCCCCCCCGCTCGACGACCCCGGCGCGCTCTCCGGGGTGATGAACGACATGCGGCTGGCGCAGGACAGCCTCCGCGTGCTCGCCGAGGAAACCGGCGGCGTCGCCGCCGTGAACCGCAACGACTACCGCGAGATCTTCGAGCGGATCATCCGCGACAACAGCAGCTACTACGTCCTCGGGTACTACTCGGACAATACGAAGCGCGACGGCCGGTTACGTTCGGTGGAAGTGAAGGTCCGCCGCCCGGGGCTGGTGGTGCGCGCGCGGAAGGGCTACACGTCGCCGCGCAGCGCTCCTCCCGCGCCGAGGAGCGCGGCCGCCGCGGGAACGTCGGCCGAACTGCGGGACGCGTTGAACAGCCCCATTCCCGTCAGCGGGCTGGGGCTGACGGTGTCTGCGGCGCCGTTTCGCGGCACGTCGGGCCGCGCGTCCGTCGTGTTCGTCGTGGAAATCGCCGGCTCGAGAATCCAGTTTCGCGAGAAGGACGGAAAGCTGGCGAACGTCATCGAAGTCGTTACCGTACCGATCGACGCCGGCGGCAAGGTGCGCGACGGCACGCGTGATGCAATCACCATGACGCCGCGGCCAGAGACGCGCGATCTGATTCAGCAGCGCGGCCTGCGGATCGTCGGCCGCACGGAGTTGCCCGCCGGCCGGTATTCGATCCGCGTCGGCGCGCGGGAAGAGGCGGGCGGCGCCGTCGGATCGGTGACTCTGGACGTCGATGCGCCAGATTTCAGCAAGGAGCCGCTCTCGATGAGCGGCATCCTGCTCACCTCGAGCGGCGCGGCGTCGACGCCGACGGCGCGTCCAGACGAGCAGCTGAAAGACGTGCTGCCGGGCGCACCGACCGTCGCCCGCGTCTTCGGCCGCGACGAGACGATCACGCTGTTTGCCGAGGTGTACGACTACCTCAAACAGCCGCACCGGGTGGAGATCAAGACGACGGCGACGGCCGACGACGGCACGATCGTCTACACGCACAGCGACACGCGGGGGAGTGACGAGTTGAAAGGGAGAGGCGACGGCTTCGGCCATCTGCGCCCGATTGCGCTGAACGGCTTTGCGCCGGGGCGATACGTCCTGCGCGTCGACGCGCGCGGCCTGGCGAACGACGGCGGCTCCGCGTCGCGCGAGCTCGAGTTCACCGTTCGATGAGCGCGGGACGCGAACCGTCGACCACGGGTCTCGACCCGCACGTCGCAGCCACGCTGGCATACCTGGCCGGGCCGTTCTCCGGCGTCCTCGTCCTGCTCGCCGAGCGCACGAACCCGTACGTCCGCTTCCACGCCTGGCAGTCGGTGATCGGGCTCGGCGGCCTTGGCGTGATCGTGGCGCTGCTGCTGGTGCTGTCGTTCGCGTCGCTGATGGTGTCGGCCACGGCGTTCCGCACGCTGCTCGTGGCGAGCTGGGTGGCGTGGGCGCTCTGGATCGTCTGCTGGGGGATCTGCGTGGTGAAGGCATTCTCGCGCCGGCGATGGAAGCTGCCCATCGCCGGCGCATATGCGGAACGCCTCAGCGGCCGGCCTACTGGAACTTCGTCACCCTCTTCGGCTTGACCGTGCCGTTGGCGTGCGAGAACGTGGCCTGGCTGCGCGCGGCGCCCGGCGCCGCCGGCGCGCTGGTCTTGATCTCGATGACCTCTCCCGCGCCGAACGGCTTCAAGTGCCGCTTGGTGTCGGACGACACCAGCTTGCCACCCGAATCGTACCAATACTCGTCGATCTTGAGCAGGGCGATCGGCTCACTCGACGTGTTCTTGATCTTGTAAACGGTCTGTATTTCCTTGCCGACGAACTTCGAGGGCGTCTGAATCACCTCGATGGTGGCTACTCCCTTGAGCGGCGTCACGAACTTCGCCTTGGCGGCAGGGGCCGGGGTGGTCGCTTTGGCCGGCTGGGCCTGGGCAAACGCGGAAGCGGAGGCGCTGGTCAAGAAGAGAAGCGCGAGGGCAGGCGCGAACACGGAGCGGTTCATGGCTACCTCCCGACGGGGGTGCTTCGAGCCGTCCATGCCGGCTCTCAGCCTCGGACCGAGTTGGTTTCCTGGTGGTTGACAGCCGAGCGCTGCCAACCGCGGCCATTATAGGCCCGCTACATCTCTCCGTTCCAGTCCTCGGGCTCGAGGCTGGCCGAACGGAAGATGTCCATGTGCCACTTCCCGCCTCCCCAGGGCTCGATGACCTCGGCGGCTACGACGTCCACGAGAATCTCGGCAAAGGTCCGCCCTTCGGGATCCCCCTCCAGGTGATAGGCGTTCTCGTCCCACGCAAAGCTCGGGTAGAGCACCATCGTCAGGAACAGGTCGTAGCCATCATCCACGACGATCAGCTGCCCGCAGGGACGCTTCAGGGTGGAGTGATAGATCAGGTACTTCTCCGCGCTGTGCGCGCGGATGTAGCGTTTCAAGGCGAACTCGCGCGCGACGATCTCCTCGACCGCGATCTTCTTTTCCCAGCAGTCGCGGCAGTAGCGCTCTTCCCCCCGCGGCTCGGACACGTCCTTCGCGCCGCAGAGCGCGCATCTCGTCTGCGCCATGGTTTTGCGGGACAAACCTATTCCGTTCCTCTCAATGCCATGAATGCCAAGAATGCCATGAATGCCAAGAATAAGGAGTCGTAGCTAATCCATCCGTTCGTTCTTCGTATTCGCAGCTGTGCCCGCCGCCCTTTCATTCATGAGCATTCCTGGCATTCATGCGCATTCATGCGCATTGCAACGTCAATGTCAGCGTGACTCCGTCATCGTCCTTGCTTCCATCGCGGGGCCGTACATCGTGTCGGCGTACTGCTTCACCATGCGGCGGGCGCTGAAGCGGGGCGTAACGGACATGATCGCCTGTCGTACGACTGCGAGCCAGCGCCGCGGGATCCCCGTCGTATCCCGATCATAGAACGTCGGGACGATCTCCGACTCGAGCAGGCTGTAGAGCGACTCGGCATCGGCGGCATCGACCGCTGCCGGATCGTCGTGGGACGGGCGGCCTTCGATCAGCCAGCCGTTGCGGCCGTTGTAGCCTTCGGCCCACCAGCCGTCGCCGATGCTCAAGTGGGGCACGCCGTTGATCGAGGCCTTCATGCCGCTGGTGCCGCTGGCTTCGAGCGGTTTGCGCGGGTTGTTGAGCCAGATGTCGCAGCCCTGGACGAGGAAGTGTGCGACGTGGAGGTCGTAGTCGTCCACGAACGCGATGCGGCCGCCGAACATGGGATCCACCGCGCGACGGTAGACCTGCTGCAGGTGGTGCTTGCCGGTCTCGTCGGCGGGATGTGCCTTGCCGGCGAAGACGATCTGTACCGGCCGCCGGCGCGCGTTCAGGATGTTCATCAGGCGCTCGGGGTTGTGGAAGATCAGCTCGGGGCGCTTGTAGCCGGTGAAGCGGCGGGCGAAGCCGATCGTCAGCGCGTTCGGATCCAGCAGCGTGCCGGCGGCGACGACGCGGGGGGCGCTGACGTGTTCTTCCTTCCACCGCGTGCGGGCGCGCTCGCGGATGAAGGCGAAGAGGTAGTTGCGCAGCGCGTTGCGTGCCGCCCAGAGCTCCTCGTCCGGGATCTCGAGGATCCGGTTCCACACCTCCGGGTCGTCGTGGCGCTCGCGCCAGTCGCCGCCGATGTGATCGTCGAAGAGCGTCGCCAACTCGGACGAGAGCCAGGTGGGCACGTGCACACCGTTCGTGATGAAGCCGACGGGGCGGTGTTCGTCGGCGACGCCCGGCCAGATCGGCCCCCACATCTCGCGGGTGACCTGGCCGTGCAGCTGGCTGACGCCGTTGACCGTGCCGGCCGTGCGCAGCGCCAGGGCGGTCATGTTGAAGAGCGGTCCGCTGCCGTTGTCGTAGTGTCCGAGGGCCAGAAACGCGTCGCGATACGCGCCGAGCGTGCCCCACGCCCCGGCGAGGTGCGTTTCGACGAGGTTGAACGGGAACGCGTCGTGGCCGGCCGGCACGGGCGTGTGCGTCGTGAACATCGTGGTGCGCCGCACGTCTTCGAGCGCCGCCTCGAACGTCTGCCCCTGCTCGATGAGATCGCGGATCCGCTGCAGCACGACGAAGGCGGCGTGCCCTTCGTTCAGGTGCCAGACGGCGGGAGCGGCGCCGAGCGCCTTCAACGCGCGCACGCCGCGGATGCCGAGGATGATTGCCTGCTGGATGCGTGTCTCGCGGTCGCCGCCGTAGAGCCGCGCCGACAGCTCGCGATCCCATGGCGCGTTCTCCTCGAGATCGGTGTCCAGGAGATAGAGCTTCACCCGCCCGAGCCGCACCCGCCAGACCGAGA
>JBOGIX010000526.1:0-3890 GCA_050744685.1 Vicinamibacterales bacterium
GTCGTGTCGGCCGCGGCGCCGGCACGCCCGAGCGCGATCTGGAAGAAGCGCGCGTCGGGCTTCTCCACGCCCTCGACGAACGAGTCGCAGATGCAGTCGAAATAGCGCGTCAACCCGACGCGATCGAACATGCGATGCAGCACGCCGTTCGCATTGGACACCACCACCAGCTTCAATCCGAGGTCCGACAGCCGTCCAAGCGCCGGCTCCACATCGTGGGGCACGTATTCCCAGAGGTTGTGCTCGGCATGATAGGCGCGAAGCTCGCGGACGGCGGCCGCGGTTGCCTCGCTCAGCGTGATGCCGGCATTCTCGAGCACCAGTTCCATGTAGTGCCAGGCGCGCTGCGAGTCGGTCGTGCCGTTGCGCACTGTCTGATCGATGGCGAACTTCGCCAGCGGTTCGGCAGCGGCCAGGGCCTCGGGTGTGACCCGGACGCCGTGCCCGGCCAGCGTGTCGCTGACGCGCTGCCAGTTGGGGAATACGAGAACGCCGCCGGCGTCGAGGAAGAGCGTACGGAGTGGGGGCATGCGTGTAGTGTGTCAGATCGATCGAACGTGTGGCTTCCGGCTTCAGCCGGAAGAGTACGTGCGGCCACGATCTTCCGCCTGACCAGCCTCCGCCAAGGCTCCGGCGGTCCGCCGGAGCGCTTCGCGCGAAGGCGGAAGGCGGAAGGCGGAAGACACCCGTCGAGGCTCAAAGAGCTCGGATCCATGCATTCACCGGCTCCTTACGCGCGCAGCCGCGCCAGCAGATCATTGAAATCGGCAGGGGGCGGCGCCACCACCTCCACCTTGCGCTCGTCCGCCGGATGACGAAACGACAGCAGGTGCGCGTGCAGTGCGTGCCTCGAAAACGAAACGGGACGGAGCACCTCGGGGCCGTACACGTAGCGCGTCTCACCGACCAGCGTGTGGCCGCGCAGCCGCGCCTGGATCCGGATTTGGTTGCGGCGGCCCGTGCTCAGGCGCACTTCCAGGAGCGACGTGTCCCGAAAGCGCTCGATCACCTCATACGTGCTGATGGCCTCGGTGCCGCGCGGGTCACGCGGATGGGTCTCCTTCTGAATCAGCGCCTTCTCGTCCCACACAAGACGATCGCGCCACGTGCCGGACGAGGGCTCGGGATGACCGTACACCACGGCCCAATAGACGCGCTCCGGCTCACGGCGCCTGAATTGCGCCTTGAGATGCGCCTGCGCCGGCGCATCCTTCGCAAACAGCACCAGCCCCGAGGTGTCCTGATCGATCCGGTGCACGACGAGCGGACGACGTTTGCCATGCGAGCGGAACCGATCCTCGACGAGGCCGTAGACCGAGGGAACGCCAGGATTCCGTTCCAGCGGCACGGACAGCAGTCCCGGCGGCTTGTTCACCACCAATAGCGCATCGTCTTCGTAGAGGATGTCGAGCGCTCCGACCTGACCCGTTCGCGGACGCGCCTTCGCGCTGCCGGGACGATCCATCCACAGCTCAATCCGATCCCCTTCCCTGAGCGCCGTCGCCGCATCCGTCGTCGATACCTCCGCGCCGTTGAGAAACACCTTGCCGCGCTCGAGCGCCGACGCCGCCCTCGCGCGTGACCCGAGCCGCCCGGCCGCAGCCAGGACCTTGTCGAGGCGCACACCAACTTCGTCGATCGCTATCGTCCAGATCTGGCGGCCCTGCGTCATGAGAGCGAGCGAAACAGTCCCGTTCTAATCCAAGCGCGTGGCTTCGACCTCAATGGCGTGTGAATCAATGCGTGCTTCCCGCTTCAGCCGGAACAAATTCGCTGCTTCTTCCGCCTGAAGGCGGAAGCCACGGGTTTGCCACGGTCCACCGCGATTGCCACGGGCGATTTCCACCCGTCTCGCTACTCCCGTCTCAGCGCACTCACCAGATCGATCGAGGTTGCGCGCGTCGCCGGCACGGCGCAGGCGCCGAGCGTGATAACGAAGAGCACAGCCGCGACCGCGGCACATGTGGGGGCGTCGGGACGGAGATTCGGCACCTCGCCAGCAAGCCATGTCAATAGCAGGACGGTCGCGAGACCGCAGGCGAGTCCCGTGCTGGTCAGCACGACTGCCCGCCGCATCACGAGCCGGGCAAGCGGCGCATGGCCCGACCCGAGCGCCAGGCGGATCGCGAACTCGCGCGTCCGCGCGGCGGCGGAACAGGACACGACGCCGTAGAGGCCGATCGCCGCGAGCACGAGGGCCAGTGCCGCGAAAAGGCCGATCAACCACCGGTAGAGCCGCAGCTCCCACAACGACTCGTCGACGATCTGATCCATGGTTTTGATGTCGAAGATCGCGAGCTTCGGGTTGACGTCGAGCACCGCGCGGCGAATCGCGGGCATCACCGGTTCCGGGTCGCCTGCCGCTCGAACCACCAGCGACATGCCGAGGTCCGACGTCATCGTGACGTTCTGCGCGGCGGGATAGTAGATCTCCGGATCGGCGGGCCTGTCGAGACGCACGTTCCGGACGTCCCCGACGATGCCGACGATCGTGCCGCGATCGAGCTCCCGTCCGACGGCCTCCTCGCCGGAGAAATAGCGGCGGACGAGCGCCTCGTTCACCAGGATCACACGCGGCGCGCCCTCGACGTCGCCCGCCATAAAGCCGCGTCCCTTGACAATGGGAACCCCGAGCGCCCGGAAGTAGCCGGGCGTGACGTAGCGCAGCTCTGCGACGGGTCGAACTCCGGGATCCGGGGCGCGGCCGCGGATGTCGAACCCCGCTTCCCATCCCCAGTTCTGAAGCGGTACGAGCTGGATGAACCCGGCGGCTTCCACGCCGGGCAGCGCCGCCGTGCGCGCTTCGATGGCGTAGTAGTCCGCCGCAGGGGCCCGGGGAGTCACGTGCAGTACCGCCACGTTCCCGGTCTTCATTCCCGGGTCGAGCTGCTGCAGGCGGATCATTTCGCGCATGACGAGCAGCGCGCCCACGCCGAGCGCGAAGGCCAGGGCGATCTCGACGGCGGCGAGCGCATCCCGCATGCGTGCCACAGGTCGGCCGGTAGTCTGCTGTCCGCCGGATTCCTTCGTCACCGCATATGGATCGACACGCGCGGACGCAAAGGCCGGCGGCAGCCCGAACAGCACGGCCGTGCCTACGCACGCGAGCAGCAGGAACACGAGGACCTGCCAGTCGAGCGCGATCTCGTGCGCGCGCGGAAGGCGGCCCGTGTAGAGCGTGACGAGCAGATCCGTGCCCCACCGGGCGAGCGCGATGCCGGCGAGCCCTCCGCCGAGCGCCAGCAGCAGGCTCTCGGCGAGGAATTGACGCGCCAGCCGGACCCGGCTCGCGCCGAGCGCGGCCCGCGTGACGACTTCTCGTGTCCGGACAGTCATGCGCGCCAGCAGCAGATTGGCGACGTTCGCGCACGCGGTGAGCAGCACGAGCCCGACTGCGCCAAACAGCAGCCAGAGCGACGAACGCACGGGACGCAGCACCGCGTCGGCCAGGGGCTCGAGCCGCACGCCGACTCGCCGGTCAGTGCCGCGATACCCTTCTTCGATGCGTGACGCGACCGCCCGAAGCTCCGCCTGCGCCGCGTCGGGCGACACGCCGGGCTTCAGCCGCGCGACCACGCTGACCCGCCCGCGTCGCGGCGCTCCTGGCGCTCCGGGGCCGGGCCCGAACGGCACCCAGATGTCGGTGCGCGCTTCCGGTGCCGTGCCGGGCAGCAGGGATGCCGCGCTGTAGGGAAACTGAAACCGATCGGGCATCACGCCGACGATGGTGAACGGTCGATCGTCCAGCGTGATCCGGCTGCCGAGCGCCGCATGCGATCGCTGGAACCTCCGTTCCCAGAAGCGTTCGCTGATCACCACGCCGTCCCCGCCGTCCGCCTTCCCGAACGTGCGCCCGGCGATCGGCTCGACGCCGAGAAGGTCGAACAGCG
>JBOGIX010000527.1:0-5636 GCA_050744685.1 Vicinamibacterales bacterium
TCGGTGGAGCAGAGCGTCGAGGGGCTCGGCAGCGCGCGTGAAGCGACGACCGCAGCGCTCCGCAAGGCGGAGACGACCGCCGCCGTCCCGGGCACGAAGGCGCAGGCGGAGGCCGGCGAGACGCCCGCCCCCAGCGGCGCGTTCGCGCCCGTGTCGCTCGACCTACGACTGACGATCCCCGACAACCTGGTGCTGCGCGGCAACAGCCTGCGGCCCGGCGGCCCCACCGGCGCCGCACTTGGCGACATCAACATCACCGTGGGCGGCGACCTGCAGATCGTGAAACCACCGAACGGCCACTTGCTGCTCCTGGGGACGGTCGAGACGATCCGCGGCACCTACGAGTTCCAGGGCCGCCGCTTCGATCTGGAACGCGGAGGCACGCTGCGCTTCCTCGGCGAGCCGCAGCCGAACCCGTCGCTCGACATCGCGGCCACGCGGGTCATTCCCAATACCGGCGTCACGGCGCGCGTGGAGGTCAATGGCACCGCCAAGGCGCCGCAGCTCGCGCTCACCAGCACGCCGCCGCTCGAGGAATCCGACATCCTCGCGCTCATCGTCTTCAATCGTCCGGTGAACGAGCTCGGCACCGGCGAACGCGCTTCGCTGGCGGCCACCGCTGGCGGCATCGCCACCGGCTTCCTCGCCGCCCCGCTCGGCGAGTCGATCGGCCGCGCCCTCGATCTCGATCTCTTCGAGATCACGACTACCACCGAAGAAGGCGATCTCGGCGCCGGCCTGACGCTCGGCCAGCAGGTCGGCGACCGCGCATTCTTCAAGCTGCGCCAGCAGTTCGGCGAGCGGAGCATCACGGAGTTCCTGCTCGAATACTCGCTGACCGACTTCCTGCGCGTGCAGACGACCGCCGCCCCCGAGACCTCCGGTTCCGCCAACCGCATCGGCCAGCGCCGCATCGAGCGCGCGGGCATCGACCTGATCTTCTTCTTCAGTTATTAGTCCTCGCGGGCGGCCTGGGGCAGCCAGGGGGCCACCTTGCGGCTGCCTCGCGGGCTCGGCCTCACGCTGTTACGGTGCGATCGCGTCTTTGAAAGATCAAAACGAGGAGGGGAGGGAAGGGAGGAGCTACTTTAGTCCCGCTCGGGTTGTGGCTTTGTGCCGTGTTGCGTGGGGTCTCACACCGTCACGCTGGATCCCGTCCTGGCGATCTAGCGGACTAGGGGAGAAGTCGGTTGTACGTCGGTGATATGCGGCTGCGTGTCGAAGGGGCAACCATGTGAGCATGATCGATGACCGTCGACCATGCCCGCCCATTCATGGCATTCATGGCATTGCGAGATTAGTGCCTGCCGAGCAGCGCAACCTCGACCCGTGCGTCGTTGAAGCACGCGCCGCCGCCGACGTCGGTGAGCGAGTCGGGGACGAGCGCGTTCGACGTCGAGCCGTTGTAGGTGCTCTTGCGCCACAGTCCTTTCGGCACCGAGACGGTGCCGGGCCGCATCTCGGGGTTGAGGCCAACCGGGACCTGGATCTCGCCGAGATCGTTGAAGACTCGGACGGGGTCGTCCTGCGACAGGCCTCGGGCTTTCGCATCCGCGGGGTTCATCTGCAGCACTGCCGAGCGCGCTCGCAGTTCGCCCATTGTCGACGAGACGGTTTTCTCGCTCGCGGGAGAGATCAGCGCGAGCGGGTAGCGGTCCGTCGCGGGATCCGATCGAAACGCATACAAGCCGCCAGGGGCCTCGGCGTCCAGTGCGGCCGGGCAGAGATCGATCTTGCGGTCGGGCGTCTCCGGGAACACGTCGACGAACTGGATGGGCGCGGCGCCCTACGGCGGTGTCGCCGAGCCGCGGTCCATGAGCTCCGCGCCAACTGCCTGCGGGAAGCGGCCCACGACACGGAGCAGCGTGTCGGTTTCCTCCTCCGCCGTGCCGACGCCGAGCCGCTCGGCGAGCTCGGAGAACACCTCGGCGTTCGGGCGCGATTCGCCGACCGGCTCGATGGCCGGCCGGACGAGCTGCAGGCTGATCGGGCCGTATCCCTTCGCAATGTCGTAGTTCTCGACGAACGTCGTCGCCGGCAGGATGACGTCGGCGTAGCGGGCGGTGTCGGTGAACACCTGTTCGAAGACCACCGTGAAGAGGTTGTCGCGCTGCAGGCCGCGCAGCACGCGGTTCTGATCGGGCATGGTCGCCAGCGGGTTGCAGTTGTAGACGAACAGCATCTCGATCGCCGGGTTGTCGTACTCGAGCAGCGCGCGGCCCAGATGGTTCATGTTGACGATGCGCGTGGATGGCTCGGGGGTGTCGTCCATCCATGCGGCGGCCTTGATGCCCCAGGCAGACGAGTTGCTCATCGAAAAACCGCCGCCGCGGACGCCGAACTTGCCGGCGACGGCAGGCAACGCCATGATCGCGGCCGCCGCGCCGCCGCCGTTCCGATTGCGCTCGAGCCCCCAGCCGCAGCGGATCAGGGCGGGTGAGGTCGAGGCGTACAGCTCCGCGAAGCGCGCGAGCTGCGCCGGGTCGATGTCGGCTACACGCGCGGCGCGCTCGATCGTCCACTCTTCGGCACGGGCGCGCAGCTTGTCGACGTTGGTGGTGTGCGCCGCGAGGAACGCCTCGTCCGCGCGGCCGCTCTCGAACAGATATCGATGCAGCGCGAGCGCGACGGGCAGATCCGTGCCCGGCTGCACCGGAAGATGGATGTCGGCCTGCCGCGCGGTGGACGTGCCGCGCGGATCGATCACGACCAGCTGCGCGCCGGCCTTCTGCGCCTCGCGGACGAATGGAACCAGGTGGATGCCGGACGCCGCAGGGTTGACGCCCCACAGCACGATCAGCTTCGCGTGCGGATAATCGAGATAGGTGACGCCGGGCATCTTTCCGTAGAGGCCCTGATTGGCGGCGCCAGTCGGCGCGGCGCACACGGTGCGCGCCAGCCGCGACGTGCCCAGGGCGCGGAAGAGCACCGCGTCGTTCGTGTCCTGCGTCAGGAGGCCGTTCGATCCGCCATAGCAGAATGGCAGGATGGCCTCGCCGCCGTGCGCCTCGCGAATCGCCGTCATGCGGCCCGCGATGTGATCGAGCGCCTCGTCCCACGTCACGCGCTCGAACACCCCCTGTCCCTTGGCCCCCTTGCGCACCGCCGGGTAGAGCAGGCGATCCTCGCCGTAGATGCGCTCGGCGAACCGCCGCACCTTGCCGCAGATAAACTTTCGAGTTACCGCGTTCTCGTCGCCGCCGTCGATGCTGATGACGCGGCCCTTCTCCACGGTGACGTCCACGGTGCACGAGTCTGGGCAGTCGAGCGGGCACGCGGTCCGCACGGTCGAATGCCCCCAGGTTTCCGATTGTCGCATGCCTGATTATGCACCTGAGTCGGGGACTTGGGGCTCGGGGGCACTGGGATTCGGAGGCTCTCAAGCTCGGCCTGAGCGGAGTCTAAACCCGGTTCGTTTGGTAGAGCGCTCCACCAAAGTGGGCTCAGGTTTCAAATTGGAGAATGAGGACGCTGCACGGTTAGGCGTTACATCGTCCTCTTACCTTTGGGGTAGGTCAGTTACGGGATGAATGAATGAACAAGGCTCATTCTTCTTCTATATCGGTGCCGGATCCGGCAGCGCCCAAGTCGTTCCTTGTCCTCGCGGGCGGCCTGTTGGGGCCTGGGGGCCATCTTGCGGCGGCGGCCTGTTGGGGCGCCCCTGGGGCCTCTTGCGGCTGTCACTCGCGGGCGGCCCGGTGTGGCCTGGGGCCATCTTGCGGTTCATTGTCGACCTCGCGGGCGCCCGTTGAGGGCCCGGCCATATTGCGGCTGCGTTCCGGGCGTTTCCTCGTCTGCCAAAGTGAGCAAGCCTGATGCCACGGCGACGGTGGGTTACACTGTCCCGGCCCGGGATGCTCGATGAGGGCAGAGGAGGATGGATGACATTCGGTGATCGGGTGCTTGGAGCCCTGAAGCTGGACGCGAACACATTCGAGGACATCGAGCGGGATCCTGCCGCGATGGGGCAGGCCGTGGGCGTGATCGCGATCTCGGCGGTCGCGTCCGGGCTGGCCAATGTGTGGTACGGCGGCATCAGCGGCATCATTCTGGGTCTCATCACGTCGCTGATCGGCTACGCCCTCTGGGCAACGGTGGTCTGGCTCGTGGGCACCAAGCTCATGCCCGATCCAGCGACGAAGGCGGACTTCCCCGAGACGTTCCGGGTACTCGGGTTCGCTGCCGCTCCCGGCGTGCTGGCGATCATCACCATCATTCCGCTGCTCGGATGGCTGCTGATGGTCATCGTGTATCCGATCATCTGGCTGTGGTCGATGGCCATCATGGTGATCGGCGTACGGCAGGTGCTCGACTATACCGACACGTTCAAGGCGGTGATCGTCGTGATCATCGGGTTCGTCGCCTACCTCGTCTTCTGGGGCACCGTGGCGATGATGGGAATCGGCGCGGCGATGGTCGGGGGCATGATGGCGCATTAGTCCCAGCTCGCAGTTTCCAGTCGTCAGTAACCCTGATGGTTGCCAGTCGACTGGGCGGGAACTGGAAACTGGCGACTGGTCGTGACTGGTGACTGGTGACTGGTGACTGGAAACTGGAAACTGGTGACTGGAAACTGCGCGGAACCGCCCATGGCCGCTGGTGTCTTATCGGGTGAGCGGCCGCTCCAACGAAACGCGGGGTCGGGACAGGAAGCCGAAATGCGACGGCACATCCTGTCCGGACTCCCTCGTGCCGAAGGAGTGTTCCGATGCGCTGGTCGATGGTACCGGTGTCTGCCTTTGCTCATGGCGCGATGCTCGCCGCGCTGTTCATCAGTCCTGCGGGAGTTGGCGGCGAACTGCCTGACTCCCCCGCGTCGCCGATTCCGGCGTACGTACCGCACGCCGCCCTGCCGCGGGCGCCGCTCGCGCCCCGAGTATCGTCTGCCGCCACGACCGCAGCGCCGGTGCGTGCGGCCGCGGGGATCACCGCCGACGAAGTGCCAGCGGCGGTCGGAGGTCCAACAGTTGACGGCGGCCTGCCGGATGCGGGGATCGGCGCGAGCGTGGGTGTGCCGTCCGGTATCGGCGACCTGCCGCCGCCTGCCCCGGAGCCGCCATCGATCCCTGATCCACCAAAGCTGGTCCGCGTTGGCGGAGTGATTCGCGAACCGAAGCGCATCGTGACAGTGCCGGCGGAATATCCCGACATTGCGAGATCGGCGCGGATCGAAGGTCTTGTCATCGTCGAAGCGACGATCGACGAACGGGGATTCGTCACCGGAGCGCGCGTGCTGCGCTCGGTACCGCTGCTCGACAGCGCCGCGCTCGCGGCGCTGAAGCAGTGGCGCTATACTCCGACTCTTTTGAATGGTGTGCCGGTGCGAGTGCTGCTGACGATCACCTTCAACTTCCGGCTCGGCGACCGCACCCCGTGATGACGGTTGCCGCGCTTTCCCTCGTCATCGCCCTGCAGGCGCCGGTCCAGCCCGCGTCCGCCGACGATCCAACGCTCCGCGCCGCCATCGAGCGGTTCTACGAGCTCCAGGAGAAGGAAGACCTCGAGGGTTACCTGAGCCTGTGGAGCCCGAATGCTCCCCAGGTTCCGACGCCCGCTCAGGTGACGTTCGTGTTCGATGGCGGCGATGACAAGTTTTCGAATCTCACCATCACGAAGGTCGTCTCCGAAGACAACCG
>JBOGIX010000528.1:0-3104 GCA_050744685.1 Vicinamibacterales bacterium
TCCCGTCGCCGAGAGGCTGAAGGACTGGGACGAAGTCTACCTGCCGTATCCGCAGGAAGAGCTCCAGAAGCAGGGCGCGCGTTGCATGGACTGCGGCATCCCGTTCTGCCATCAGGGATGCCCGCTCGGGAACCACATTCCCGACTGGAACGACCTGGTCTACCGCCAGCGCTGGCGCGCGGCGAGCGATCGCCTGCACGCGACAAACAACTTCCCGGATTTCACCGGGCGCCTGTGCCCGGCGCCGTGCGAGGGGTCGTGCGTCCTCGGCATCGCGGACGACCCGGTGACCATCAAGAACATCGAGCTCTCGATCGTCGAGCGCGCGTTCGAGGAGGGCTGGATCCAGGCGGCCCCCCCTGCGGTGCGCACGGGTAAGCGGGTGGCGGTCGTGGGATCGGGCCCCGCCGGGCTGGCGGCTGCCGATCAGCTGAACAAGGCGGGCCACACCGTGACCGTGTTCGAGAAAGCCGATCGCATCGGCGGCCTCCTGCGCTACGGCATCCCCGAGTTCAAGATCGAGAAACGGCTGGTGAATCGCCGGCTGGCGCTGATGGAGGCGGAGGGCGTGGTCTTCCGGCCGGGCGTCAACATCGGTGTGGACGTCACCGCCGCGTCGCTGCGCCAGGAGTTCGACGCCGTGGTGCTCTGCTGCGGCGCCGAGAAGCCGCGCGACCTGGCGGTGCCCGGGCGAGAGCTGTCGGGCATCCACTTCGCCGTCGATTACCTGACGCAGCAGAACCGGCGATGTGAAGGGGACGAGGTCGCGCCGGAGGCGATCATCAGCGCTGAAGGCAAGCGGGTGGTGATCATCGGCGGCGGCGACACCGGCGCGGACTGCCTGGGCACGGCGCATCGCCAGGGCGCGCTGTCTGTGCACCAGTTCGAGCTGCTGGCGCGTCCGCCGGCCGCGCGCGACGCGGACAATCCCTGGCCGCAGTGGCCGCGGATCTTCCGCACCTCGTCGGCCCACGAAGAAGGTGGCGAGCGGGTCTTTTCGATCTCCACCGAGCGGTTCGCCGGCGACGCCGAGGGGCGCGTGACCGCGCTGCACACGGTGGGTGTGGACGTCGGCCGCGCCGGCGTCAGCCGGCTCGAGGGCACCGAGGCGGTGCTGCCCGCCGACCTCGTGCTGCTGGCCATGGGGTTCGTCGGCCCGGAGCGCGGCAGCGTGATCGCGGAGCTCGGCCTGCGGCTGACCGATCGCGGCAACGTCTGGCGCGACGAGCGCTGGATGACGAGCGAAGAGGGCATCTTCGCCGCCGGCGACATGCAGCGGGGCCAGTCGCTGATCGTCTGGGCCATTGCCGACGGGCGCAACGCCGCCGCTTCGGTCGACGCCTACCTGATGGGCGAGACGACGCTGTCGGCTACGGCCTGAACGGCCGCGTCACAATCCTCAACAGAGTTATCTATACACTATTTTTTCGTCAGGGGCGGTGTGCACCGGCCGCTCCTGGCGCGACAACTTTGTCGCCTCCGCGGGCACCCGACAAGAATGTCGGATCGCCGTGAAACTGAACCGCCCGCCCGCCGTTTTGCACCCCGTATTCCGCCGTCGCCCCGCGCGATTCTGTTCAGTCCTCCGGCCTAGCGCCGGCACCCCCCGCGCCCCGGCGCCATCGTCCGACATAGTCGTCGGATCTCTGGGTGCATCAGACCAAATTGTAGGAATATGGCAGCTGCCCGACACCGCCGCGCGCGGCTGTTGCGCGAATTCAGGCCGTTTTTTGTGATGGAGGAGGAAAGGCTGCCGGAGGCCGTCGTGGCGCTCAACTTGCTCAAGTGAGCCGTGAAGGCCGGGGCCACTCCTCCACGCGTGTGGGAACGACTGCGGAGGAGCGCCCCAGGTGCCGGACAGTCAACTCGTTGCCGAGTGTCTCCGCCGAGCGTCCGCACGATACCACGTCGCGCGACCGGCCGGGAGACTCGCAACTCGCGCCGTCCGCGAATGTGATGCGGCGCCTGCCGTGCGGCAGGCCGGGCGTTCGGATGGCAGGGAGCAGACATGCGAAGGATGATCGGCGGGCTCGTCGTAGCGGGGTTCGTCAGCGCAGTGGCGCCAGCGGCACTGGCACAGGAAGCAGCGAAGGCGGGCTCCTCCGCCCCGAACGGTTCGGCACCCGTGGCGTCGGAGCCGCCCGCCGCAGCGGCGCAGTCGCCCGCCGACGAACCGGACCCGAAGCGCGTCACGCTCGCGGCGGGCATGGATGTCGCGAACGCGTACCTCTTTCGCGGCATCTTCCAGGAGGACAGCGGCGTCATCGTGCCGCCGTTCGTCGACGTGGGCGTGTCGCTCTACCAGGGTGACGGCGCGCTCACCAGCGTGACCGCCAACGGCGGCATCTGGAACAGCCTGCACTCGGGGCCGAGCGGCAGCGGCACTGACGGCCGCAGCGCCTGGTACGAGGCGGACTATTACGCATCGGTTACCTTCACCGTCGGCAAGTGGAAGCCCGGCGCGCTCTACACCGCCTACACCAGCCCCAACGACGTGTTCGCGACGACGCACGAGCTCGCTGGCGTGCTGGCCTACGACGACAGCGGCAGCGCGTTCCCGCTCAATCCGAAGGCGATCGTCGCCTTCGAGGTCGAGGGACAGGCGGATGGCGGCGGCGGCCTCGAAGACGGCGGCAACCAGGGCACCTATCTCGAGCTCGGTGTCCGGCCGGTCGTGACCGTGGTCGATCACGGCCGCTACCCGCTGACGCTGGCCATTCCCGCGAAGATCGGCCTGAGCCTGAAGGACTACTACGAGGGCCCGACCGGCAGCAACCGCTTCGGCTTCTTCGACCTCGGCGGCATCGTCAGCGTGCCACTCGCCTTCATGAACGGCAAGAGCACGTGGGAGGTGCACGGCGGCGTGGACGTCTACTGGCTCGGCGACAACAACAAGCTGCTGAACGGCGGCGACGGCGTGAAGCCGGTCGCGGTGGTCGGCGTAAGCGTGGTGTATTGACTCGGCTTCCTAGCTTCCAGCTTCCAGCTTCCCGCTGGAAGCGGGCGGGAAGCTGCTGGAAGCTGGAAGCGGGAAGCTGACTAGTGGCCATTGATCAGGAATCAACCAGGGACCCGGGCATCGGCGCGATGGCCGACGCCAAGGC
>JBOGIX010000529.1:0-10418 GCA_050744685.1 Vicinamibacterales bacterium
GCGCCGGCGCCTGAAGCGCGGCGGCGGCGATTCGATCGTGCCGCTCGACGAGGAGATCGACAGTCCGTTCACGGAGGCAGACGCCGAGCAGCTGCTCGCGCTCGATACCCTGCTCGAGCGGCTCGCCGCCCTCAACGGCCGCGCTGCGCGTGTGGTGGAATACCGAATCTTTGCCGGTTTCACGCTGGAGGAAACGGCCGCCGCCCTCGACATGTCTGTGAAGACGGTCCAGCGTACCTGGTCGACCGCGCGAGCGTGGCTCCGCAAGGAGCTGGCCAGTGACCGGATTCCGATCTGAAAAGCGCGATTAGAGAGAGCAAGGGCAGCATGCGCATGACGCGGGACCGCGACTGGTGGTCTCGGCTCGACGACGTGTTCAACGGAGCGCTCGAGCTTCCGGCGCACGATCGTCCCGCCTATCTCGACCGGGTATGCCACGACGACCTCGACCTTCGGGCCGAGGTCGAGGCCATGCTCGCCGCCGATGCCATCGGCCTCGAGCGCCTGGTGGTCGACGACGAGCCGCCGCCCGAAGTCGATCCGTATCTCGGCATGCGTCTCGGTCCATGGCGCGTCGTCGAATTCATCGGCCGGGGCGGGATGGGGGCGGTCTACGTCGCCGAGCGCGCGGACGGGCAGTACGAGCAGCGCGTGGCCCTGAAGATGGTCGGACCGTCGTCGCAGCCTTCGCGTGCGAGCGTTCGGTTCAAGGCCGAAACACACATCCTGGCGAGGCTCTCACATCCCAACATCGCGCGCCTCCTCGACGCCGGGTTTACGCCGGAGGGCTCTGCTTATCTGGTGATGGAGTACGTCGACGGATCGCCGGTGACCACCTACTGCGATGAGCACCGGTTGACGGTCGAAGATCGCCTCCGCGTGTTCCTGGCCGTCGCCCACGCGACGCAGCACGCTCACCAGTCGCTGGTCGTGCACCGGGATCTCAAGCCGTCGAACATCTTCGTGTCGCGCGGCGGCGACGTGAAGCTGCTCGATTTCGGGATCGCCAAGCTGCTCGAAGCGAACCATCCGTTCGCTGACGAGACCACGCCCGAGCTTCGCGCCTTGACGCCGGCGTATGCTGCGCCGGAACAGCTCCGGGGGGAACCGGTCACGACGGCAGCCGACGTCTACGTGCTCGGGGCGGTGCTGTACGAGCTGGTCGCGGGCTCGCGTCCCGCTCGCAGCGAGGCCCCACCTGGATCCACGGACCCGACCGTGGTTGCGCCTGCGCCGAGCGTATCGATCCGCCGCCGGATGAAGTCCCGCCTGCCCGACGCGCACTCGGCCCTTTTGCGAATGGCGGAGACGCGCCGGACATCGGCGGCGCGTCTCGCCCGCCGCCTGGAAGGCGATATCGATCGCGTCGTGCTCAAGGCCCTTCAGCCTGAACCTGAGCGCCGGTACGGCTCGGCCGGTCTGTTCGCCGCGGACATCGAACGGCTGCTCGAGGGACGTCCCGTCGCCGCGCAGCCAGACAGCGCCGCGTACCGGATCCGGCGCTTCGTCGGACGGCACCGGCTGAGCGTCGCCGTGACGGCGTTGCTGAGCGTCCTGGTCGTAGCGTCTGCCGTCCTCGCCATCCTGCAGGCGCGTGCCGTGACGATCGAGCGCGATAGGGCACGGCTTCAGGCAAGCCGTGCGGAGCGCGCGGCCGCGCTGGTGGGAGATTTGTTCAAGCTCGCCGAACCGGGGGCGGCCGGCAGTCAGGACATCACGGCGCGCGAGCTGCTCGACCAGGGAACGTCGCGCATCGCGGCGCAGCTGGCGGGGGATCCGGCGATGCAGGCCGCGCTCTTCAACGTGGTCGGACGCCTCTACAGCAATCTCTCCTTGCACGACGCGGCGATCGACGTGCTGCAGCGTGCGCTCGCGCTGGAGCGCCGCGATCAGCCTGACGGGTCGCTCACGCAAGCTGAAACCATGCACTGGCTCGGCGAGATGTACGTCCGGAAGAACGATTACACGGCCGCCGAGCAGTTCTTCCGGGAGGCCCTGCACTCTCGACGCTCCGGGGGGGCAGCGGCGGTGGAGGTCGCCGCGACGCTCGAAGCCCTCGGCCGCGGTCTGAGCCACGCGGGGCGGTATGAGGAAGCGACGGCGGCCCTGCGCGAAGCGGTGGATATCCGGCGACGTGAACCGGGCTCCCCCGGCGAGCTGATGTCGGCCCTCAACGAGCTCGCGGTGACGATTCACCGCCTCGGCGACATGGGAACCGCCGAATCGCTCTTCCGTGAAGCGGCGGACGTCGGGCAGCACGTGACCGGGCCCTCTCCCGAAAAGGTCACCGGCCTGCTCCATCACGCGAGGCTGGTGCAGCAGTTCGACAGGGATCCGCAGCGCGCAGAGCCGATCTACCGCGACGCGCTGGCAATGGCTCGTTCGCTCTATCCGGACGATCACGAGAATACGGCGACGATCCTCAGCGAGCTGGCGCGCGACATCCGCGATCTCGGACGGATGGCCGAAGCGGAAGCCCTGTCGCGCGAGGCCATGGGCATGTTCGCGCGCATGTACGGTACGCGGCATCGCGAGACCATGATCGCGTCGCAGGCCCTGGCGAGCGTGCTGCGCGCGCAAGGCAGGCTGGACGAGGCGGAACCCCTCTTGCGCGAAGCGCTCGAAACGTCGAGAACTCTGTTCAAGGAAGGCCACCCGATGACGCTGGGCGCCATGCGTTCGCTCGCCGCTCTCCTCGAGGATCAGCGGCGATTCGAGCAAGCGCTGGCTCTGCGCCAGTCCGAGCTCGCCGATGCCATCAGCCATCAGGGATCGCGGGACGTCTACGCCGCGCTCGCGCTTGCCGGTCTCGGCAATCATGGCCTTGCCAGCCGCGACCTGGTGCTCGCGGAATCGTCGTTTCTTCGCGCGCTCGAGGTGCGCCGGCATATTCACCCCCCCGACCACTGGCGCATTCACGATGTGCGTGCCATGGTCGGTGTGGCCCGCTTGCGCGCTGGACGTTTCGAGGGCGCCGAGTCCGAGCTGCTCTCCGCCTACGAAGGCCTGCGGACACAGCGCGGGGCCTCCGCCCGGGAGACACTCGCCGTCCAGCGGTATCTCGTCGAGTTGTACGAGCAATGGGATCGTCCGCGGCTCGCGCAACGCTATCGCGACGGCGGCCGCTGACCATCTCCGCTCCCAGGGGCGCCCACCGGAGCGGAGCTTGTGGGCCTCCGCGGGCGACGGTGCAGGGGAGTCCGAGGGGCGAAGCCCCCTCGGATCTCGTTAGATGTCCGGGTTCGTCCCCGAACGCCGCGATCTACAGAGAGGGCTCCACCGGTTCACGAAAGATCGGCGGAGGACGCACCGATCCTGGAACGTCTGTCGGGATCGCGTAATCCCGCGCTCTGCAGGATCTCACAGGCGAGTCATCCGGGAAGGCACCGTGACCGAGACCAACGATCTCTTTCGAGGCTATTTCAACGCAGCGACGGATTCGATGCTGATCGTCAGCGCGGCCGACCGCCGGATCATCGACGTGAACGCCGGGACGATGGCGGAGACCGGATACAGCCGCAGCGAGCTGGTCGGGATGACGCTGGAGCGAGTGCTTCGGGCGGCCGGGGGACAGGTGACCCGATCGCTCGAAGGCTCCGTGGGAGCGATCGAGGGCGCGACTCTGCTCACCAGGACGGGAGCCTCCATCGTCGTCGACGCGAAGATGACGCCAGTGCGGGCCAACACGGAGCAGTACTTCTTCGTCGCCATCCGGACGCGTGGCACGGAGAGCTCGCCCGTTCGGGCGGCGGCGGACGCCCTACGGTGCTCAGGCGGCCGGGAGTGCGAGGACATCATCGGCCGCAGCGAGAGGGTCCGACAGGTCTGCCGCCTGATTGGCTCGGTCGCCGCGAGCGATGCGACCGTTCTGATCCAGGGCGAGAGCGGCACAGGCAAAGAGGTCGCTGCCAACGCCATCCACGTGCAGAGCCGCCGGCGTCGCGGGCCGTTCGTCAGGGTCAACTGCGCGGCGCTTCCTGACGCGCTGCTCGAAAGTGAGCTCTTCGGCCACGTCAAAGGCGCGTTCACCGGTGCCACCCGGGATCGCCGCGGCCGATTCAAGCAGGCGGACGGCGGCACGATCCTCCTCGACGAAATCGGGAGTATGCCGTTGTCCGGGCAGGCCACGCTTCTGAGGGTCCTGCAGGAACGCGAGTTCGAACCGGTGGGCAGCTCGCAGAGCGTTTCGGTCGATGTCCGTGTGATTGCCGCCACGAACGTGGACCTGGAGAAGTCGGTTGCCGCCGGCACGTTCCGAGCGGACCTCTATTACCGGCTGAACGTGTTCGGCATCACGCTCCCGCCGCTGCGGGAGCGGCCTGAAGACGTCCCGCTGCTCGCGCAGCATTTCCTGCGGCACTGCAGCGAGACGCTGCGCAAGCAGCTTCGGTCGCTTGCACCGGACACACTTTCCGCCCTGTGCGCCTACACCTGGCCAGGCAACGTCCGCGAACTCGAGAACGCCATCGAACACGCGACGATCGTTGAAACCGGTTCCATGGTTCTGCCCGCGAGCCTTCCGGCGAACATCAGGGGCATGGGTGTGGAATCGTCCGACGATTCGGGCTGCGCGCTCGGTCTCCGGGAGCGGCTGACGCTCGCGGAACGGCAGATTCTGCTCGACACGCTCCGGCGCTCGAACGGCATCAAGAAGCGCGCCGCCGAGATGCTCGGGATCGATTCGCGCAACATGCCGTACTTCTTGCGCAAGCATCGTCTTCAGGACGGGCTGAACGGCTTCTGACGCGGCCTCACGATCCTGCTCGATCGTTCTGCGTTTCGAGCGTCTAGCCTCAGCGCTCTCCAGCGCTCGCTCGAGTCTGTGCACGAATCCAGACGAATCAGCACGTCGTCAGAGGATCAGTTCCTGACAGTGGGCTGTTCGAACCGGTCTGGAGCTAGCGCCAAGACTGTCCCTCTGCCCCGAACGGCACATGCGCTCATAAACATTCCGATTCCGGTAACGAAATCCTATGACCCTCCAGAACGACTCAAGTCGCTGGCGCGCCGGCCCGCTGGATGGTTCCGCAGTCGCGTGAATCGCAAGGTTTATGAGTCTGCGCGCGTCCGTCAGATGGTGCGGCGAGCGACGCGCGGCTAACTGTCTGAAAGACAAGGCGGGACGACGCTGGCCGGGGCACGGCACGGCTCGTGTATTGGTGAACGAGCATCCGCACCTGACCAGGCAGAAGGGAACGCAACGACCGGATGGACACAAGAGATCAACCGCGCATCGAGCTCGAAGCCATTCCCACGGGATACGCGGGGACGCTGAGAACGGTCGCGCACGTCATCGAGCTAATCAGAGCCGGCGCGAAGGATTTCCGCGTCAGGCAGACCGCCATCGCGATCCTGCGCCGGCGGGGCGTTCGGCCGAAGGATTACCTCGGCGAGATCAAGGCGCTGTTCGAATGGGTGCAGCAGCACATCCGCTATACCCGGGACCCGTTCCGCGTGGAGGTTCTGCACTCGCCCCGGCGCATGCTCCAACTGCGCGCGGGTGATTGCGACGACATGGCGATCGTGCTCGGCGCCATGCTCGAGGCGGTCGGGCATTGCGTGCGCCTGGTGCTGACCGGTAACGACCCGCTCGCCCCCGATCGTTTCACGCACATCTACATCGAAGCGCTCTGTCGCGGGCGCTGGGTGTCGCTCGACGCGACGATGCCGTACCCGATGGGCTGGGCGCCGAGAGCGCCGGTCAGAAGGGTCATCGCGATCACGAATCAGCCGGCGGCGCGAGTCGCCGCCAGCGTGGCGCCGCGTCCGCAGCGCGCCGCCGAAGCGCGAGAGGGCGAGGAGAAGGCGCTCGCCGAGGTGGACGAAGGCGTTGGCCTCTATCAGACGTTCAATCGCTTTCCGCCCTCTGCCCTGACAACGGTGCGCCATCCGCGTGCGATTCCTCCGGTGGTGGTCGAACTGGGCAGACTCGTTGGCTTGATTTATCGGTCGGACAAGTGGCAGCCCGGCCGGCCGCGTACGTTCATCCACTTCATGGAGCATCCGCCCCGGCTGACGTGCAGTCCGGCCGGCACGCAGCTTTACGTAATCGGCGGCCGGTACCGCGTCACGGATCGAGGAATCGAAGGATAGGGTCGCCGATGAAGCCACGGACGCTCGACGAGCTGATGATCGTCAACCCCGGGTTGCCTTCGCGGACACGCACGGTCCGCCTGCACTCGACCGGCACGCCACAAATTCACGATCGCACTGTCATCGGCTGCCCCGAAGTGCGAGCCCCGCTGTACTTCGGATGCGACGGCATCGTGTATCGCGCCATCCGAATTCGCAGGCCGGTCGCATGGCGGCGCGTTCTTGTCGCCGCACTGCCGTTTGTTCCGTGAAGCGTCCCGTCGAGACGACGTCGGACTGAGCACAAAAGGAGTTCAGCAATGGCCAAGGTCGAGGGTTTGAAGGAGAAACTGCACTACCCGCTGTACGACGCGTTCTATGTCCCGCCGCCGTCCAACGGATCCACGCCGACGTTCGCCAGGATGATGACCGATCCGCGCGTGATCCGGTTCTTCGTAGACGTCCAGAACAAGACGAAGCTCGAGACGAACATGCAGGCCGCCGGCACGCTGCCGAGCGAGAACACGTTCGAGGCCCGGGCCATGCGCGTGGTCGTCTCGAGCCTGCAGCCGAGGAAGGACGACACGAAGGGGGAACGAACGCGGCTGATGATCAACGAGCCCGAGATACTGGCGACGCTCATCTACAGCTCGGTGACCTCGTTCATAGTCGGCGCGAAGATCATGATCGAGATGGGCACGTTCGGGTTTCCGGCGGGCGCGGGCATCTCCTCGGGATTCCCGGCCGTTGCCAACCACGGCGCGCCGGATCCAATGGCGACCTTCAAGTTCGCTGAGCCCGTGCAGATCGACTCGAACCAGAACTTCCGCGTCGAGATGCAGTTCCCGCGCGACGTGCCCGAACACCTCGCCAACGTGCACGGGCCGCTTCACATCTGGGTGCAGCTGGACGGCTATCTGATCCGCGACGTCCAGTAGACGGCGCACCGAGGAGGGATGACCATGCGCTACCTGAATGCAGACGAGCAACTCCAGATGAGTGGAGTGGGCTACGCGGGCGACGTCCACGAAGGACCGGACGGAAACCTGTACGAGTGGGTCGAAGGCGTTGATGCCTGGGGCGGCGAAATCGGGTACTGGCAGGGTCTGTCCCTGGTGCAGGACGCAGGATTCGATGGGCTCGGCGCGCTCTATCAGGCGTCGGACGGTTCGATGTACCAGGTCGCGGGCTTCGGCGCTGAAGAAGCGGATGAACCGGAGGTCGCGGCAGCGCCAGCCGAAGAAGACACGGATGCTGCTCCTCCGCCGCGGATGGGTCCCGGCCGGCCGGGGGAGATCCGCGTCGGCCCCGATGGCAAGCGGTACCGCTGGGTGCTCGGTGTCGGCGCCGGCGGCGAACGGAAGGGGTTCTGGCGGCGGCTGCGCGCACGCGCGCGATTCCGGCGCCCGCCCGCACGCCCGCGGCCCCGTCCGGGCATGCAGGCGCGCCGGCCACCTGCTGGAGCAGGGCGACGACCGCCAACCGGCGGTGCGCCGGGGCGCAAGCGCAAGCCTTTCCTCCGGCGCATTCTGCCATTCGCCAAGGCCGCCACCGCCCTGATCCCAGGTGTCGGGCCGGCCGTCGCCGCGGGGCTGACGGTCGCCACGCCTCTGCTGAAGAAAGCGGGGATCGCCGGACCGGGCCTCGGGGCCCTCTACGAAGCACCGGACGGAAGCCTCTATGCCATACACGGTTTCGCCGAGGGCGATCTCGAGGGCCCGTACGAGTACGACGGGATGAACGGCTTCATCGCAGACGACGAGCTCGACGGATTCGCAGACGTGGAGCAGATCGAGGGCGTCGCCGATGACGACGTGGCGGGGTTCGCGGAGGACGACTACGGGCCAGGCGTCGTGGGCGTTGAGGACCTCGACGGGTACGTTCGCGACGATCGCGACGAGAGCAGCCTCCGGGCCTACGTTACGGAGCCGCTGCGTAAAACGCCCATGGCTCGGCCGAGCCCCGAAGCAGACATCTGGAAGCCCAACTGGTGAGCGAGAGAACGACTATGCGATCGAGCTTTGGACGGATTCACGACGGTGTTCCGGCGGTCCTCGATCCCGAGGCGCGAGTACCGGCAGGCGCGATAGGGGCGCGGGAGATCCCGTACGACCACGTGGCGACATTCACGCTGCTGGGGCAGCGCGGAAACCGCGTGCAGGACGTGATCAACGTCAGCATCGATGGGACATTCGTCGCGGTAAGCATCGGGTACAGCTTTATCGCGGCGCCGTTGCCGCCGGCCGAGCTCCCGCCGCCCAATAAGATTATCGGCACTCCCACGCCAGCCCAGGCGATCATGCACTGGCTGCTGACGCTGGCGCAGGATTCGCCCACGCTGACGAACCAGATCGGCCAGAGCGCGATCGCACGCCTCTGCGGCATCGAGTTCAAGTACAGCATCGTGGACAGCGCGAGCGGCCGCGAGCTGCAGAACAAGCCGATCCACAGCCTCGCCGGACTGGGCGAGTCGAGCGGCGACCGGCCGTTCAGGGCGCTGGCGAAACCGATGCTCTTCATGCCGCGTTCGACGATCCGGATCGAGGTCGAAGAGATCTCCGAAGGCGCGATCTATGCGGGCGCGCAGCTCTATATCGTGCTGCACGGCTACAAGGTTCTCGGCCAAGGCGTTTAGCAGCGCTCACCAGCCATGCATCAGTGCCACATCTGCGGCGTGCCGGCCGACTCCGGATTCTTCGACGAATCCGGCGTCAAAGCCCCACCGCAGCCCGGCCAAGAGGTCGTCCTGGCGCGGTACACCCTGCATCGCAACTATTGCGGGATGCTGCTGTACTTCGCGCAGTTCACGGACCGCTTCGCCAGGGATGCGACCGAGGTCGAAACGCCCGGATATCAATGGCAGATCCGGTGTGACGGGCAGCCGCGGGATCCGTACCTGACGTTCGACCGGATCATCAACCCGTGGGGACTCTCGGGATTCCCTGTCTACCTCCGGCTGGAAGAGGGATCGGTCGTCGAGCTCGCGGTGCGCCGCGTGGGCAGCAGCCAGGGCAAGGAGATCTCGAAGGTGGGCGGCCGCATCCTCGGCCGGTATTGGTACGACGGCTCCTACGGTGGCGCTCCGAACCGATTGTGACTCACAGGATACGAGAGCAAGGACATGTACATCCAGGCACCGACTCGACGCGGAATCGGCCACTACGGGCTCGGACAGAGCGTCGGGCCCTTCGAAGGCACGTTCAAGGGCACCATCCGGGGAGACGAGGAATCCTCGACGTCTGCAACCGCAACGTTCCAGCACCGCGGCAATGACATCAGCGGATCCATCGTTCTCGGGAGCGGGTTGAAACTCCGCTTCAACGTGCCGTGTGGCCTGGAACCCGTCGATATCAAGACGATTCCAATGGCTGCGAAGTGGGATGCGGCGAAGCCGAACCACGTCGAATCCACCACCGAGGTCGAAGAGAAAACGGAGAAGTTTCCCGGGATCACATCGATTCCGGTGCGGGTCAGCATCGTCGGCGACCTTCAGTCGGACGGAAAGACCGTCAACGCGAGCGTGACGCTCAAACCGCTCGGTCTGAAGACCGTCACATGCGGGTCGCGGACGCTCGATGTGAGCCTGACCCGCTCCTAGCGCCGATCTTCGTGGCCTATCTTCAGGCAGACACGAAGACCCTCCGCGGAAGACAGACGATCGATCCGAATGGTCCGGCGGCGGAGAGATGCGGGACGGGGACTCTCGAGGTGATGCTGAGTCGCTCGTGATCAACCGGACGGAACAAAGCTATGTACATCAGAACATCGAATCATCCCGCAACGGTCACGATCCCCTCCGGCCCGCCACGGCTAGCACGCGGCTGCGCGTGTGGCTGTTCTGGCCGCCCGGCAGATGGCCTTGGGCTCGTCAGCACGCCCGATCGCCGCGCGCTCGTCCGCGACACACGCATCGTGCCGCATCGGTGGATCTGCGCGCTCGATCTGATCTACCCGTGGAGAGGGGGCGAACAACGGAACCGCGGAACCGGACTCCTCATCAGCCCTCGTCACGTGCTGACGGTCGGGCACAACGTGCGGCCGGCGGTCGGAGTCGAGGCGCTTCGCATCACGGTGACGCCTGGCATGGACGGCACGTCTCTGCTGAGTAAACCGAAGGGGCCGGTCGGGTCGATGACGCTGACGCCGAAGCACTGGTGGGTTCCGCCGCAGTTCACGAAGCCGACCGATCACCGCTGGGATTTCGCGCTTCTCAGGTTGCCCGCCGAGTACCCTGCGTTCCGGGGCATGACGTACGGCTACTGGGGTGACGCGCGCCATGCGCCTGCGACGGTGTTCACGCGGGTCCGGCCCGCTGTCGGCCTGGACCCTATGGTGCACGTGTCAGG
>JBOGIX010000530.1:0-6348 GCA_050744685.1 Vicinamibacterales bacterium
CCATGCAGGTAAACCGTCATTATCATCGATTTCTGCTATCCTCCGTTTCTTGTCCTCGCGGGCGGCCTTCTTGTTGCCAGGGGGCCATCTTGCGGCGGCGTCCCCGCACCGGAGGTCCGCATGTCGCGCGTCAGATTGTTCGGTCTTTTCGTGTTTGTTGCCGTGCTGGCCGCGGCGCCGCTGGCACAGGCGCCGTCTGGCACGGTGCCGGCCGCCCCGGCGGCCACAGCGCCCGCGCCGCCCGCGGATCCGCGCACGGAACGCCTGAAGACCGAGGCCAGCCGGGATGTCGAGTCGATGGCGACGTTCACGCAACAGATGGTCGATCAGATCTTCAGCTACGGCGAGCTCGGGTTCCAGGAGGTCGAGACGCACCGCTACCTGGTGGCGCTGCTCAAGAAGCACGGCTTCACGGTGGAGGAGGGAATTGCCGGGGTTCCCACGGCATTCATGGCCACCTGGGGCAGAGGCAAGCCGGTGATCGCGCTCGGCTCCGACATCGACGGCATCCCGCAAGCGTCGCAGAAGCCAGGGGTCGCCTATCACGCGCCGCTCGTCGAGGGAGCGCCGGGGCACGGCGAGGGGCACAACTCGGGACAGGCGGTGAATATCACCGCGGCGATCGCCGTGAAGAAGATCATGGAGCGCGAGAAGCTTTCCGGCACGATTCGCATCTGGCCGGGGACGGCCGAGGAGCTCGTCGGCACCAAGGCGTACTACGTGCGTGAAGGATTCTTCAAGGACGTCGACGTCGCCCTCTTCTCCCATGTGTCGAACGAGCTCGACGTGTCCTGGGGCGATCGCTCCGGCACCGGGCTCGTCTCGGTCGAGTACACGTTTCGCGGCCAGACGGCGCATTCCGCGGGCGCGCCGTGGCGCGGCCGGAGCGCGCTCGACGGCGTCGAGCTGATGAACATCGGCTGGAACTACCGCCGCGAACATCTGCCGCTCGAGCACCGCTCGCACTACATCGTCACCAACGGCGGCGACCAGCCCAATGTGGTCCCGCGCACGGCGTCGGTCTGGTACTACTTCCGTCAGACCACGTACCCGGGAATTAAGCAGCTGTGGCAGCTGGGGGACGAGATCGCGAAGGGCGCGGCCATGATGTCGGGCACGGAGCTCCTGCCGACGCGTGTGCTCGGGTCGGCGTGGCCGCAGCATTTCAACAAGACCATCGCCGAGACGACGTGGGCCAACATCCAGCGCGTCGGCATGCCGGCGTGGAGCGACGCGGATCAACAGCTCGCGAAGGCCCTGCAGAAGGAGCTCGGAAGCAAGGAGGATGGGCTCACCACGGAGCTGCCGAAGGAGCTGCAGGGCCCGGTCAAGGACAACCGGGGCGGCGGGTCGGACGACATCGGCGACGTCTCCTGGAACGTGCCGACCGTCACGCTGCGATATCCGGCGAACATTCCCGGCCTGCCCGGACACAACTGGGCGAACGCGATCGCCATGGCCACGCCCATCGCCCACAAGGGCACCACGGCCGGCGCCCGGGTGCAGGCGATGACGATAATCGATCTGTTGACGCAGCCCGCCCTCATCGAGCAGGCCTGGACCTACTTCAGGGACGTGCAGACGAAGGACATCAAGTACGAGCCGCTGATCCGGCCGGAGGACAAGCCGGCGATCGACCTGAATCGGCAGGTGATGGAGAAGTACCGGCCGGAGATGCGGAAGTATTACTACGATCCTTCGCGGTACAAGACGTATCTCGATCAGCTTGGGATTGCGTATCCGACCGTCAAGAATTAGGGCCGTCGTCAATTCCCAATGCCCAACTCCCAACTTCCAAGGCGCCTGGCTCGACGCAGCTGGCCGAACGTCGCCGCGTACAGCTAGTTAGGTCGACCTTCACACCGCTCTTTCGAGCCACGCGCTTTGGCAGTTGGGAGTTGGGAGTTGGGAGTTGGGGGGGGCGGTTGACGACCCGTCGGCACGCCTTTGTTAGAATCTCCTGATGGCCTCGTCCGTTCGCCCCGCGCGTGGCATGCGCGATTTCCTGCCGCAGGACGTTCGCCGCCGCGATTACGTCATCGGGGTGGTCGAGGACATCTATCGCCGCTATGGCTTCCAGCCGCTCGAGACGCCGGCACTCGAGAACATCGAGACGTTGACCGGCAAGTACGGCGAAGAAGGCAACAAGCTGATCTTCAAGGTGCTGCGGCGCGGGGAGCACGAGTCGTCCGGCGAGACGGACCTGGCGCTGCGCTACGACCTCACCGTGCCACTGGCACGCGTGGTGGCGGAGCATCGCGGCAAGCTGCCGAGGTTCTTCAAGCGCTACCAGATTCAGCCGGTGTGGCGCGCCGACCGCCCCGCGCGCGGGCGCTTTCGCGAGTTCTACCAGTGCGACGTCGACGTCATCGGCTCGCGGTCGATGGTGGTGGAAGTCGAGCTGTGTGCGGCGGTGTCTGACGTGCTGCTGCGGCTCGGGTTCAGCGACTTCGTCCTGCGGATCAATCATCGCCGCGTGCTGGCCGGGCTGCTCGAAGGGTGCGGAGTGCCGGCGGCGCTCGAAGGGCAGGCGCTCGTTGCGCTCGACAAGCTCGACAAGTTGGGTCGCGAGGGCGTGCAGCGCGAGCTCGAACAGCGCGGCATCGCCGCGGCGGCAGCCGAGAGACTGCTCGTGGTGTTCGATACGGGCTCGACGCTGGATCGTGTGCGCGAGTCGCTGCGGGGACACGCAGACGGCACGGCTGGCGTCGAGGAGCTCGATCGAATCGTGGCGCTCGGCGCGGCGACTAGCGCCGGGCCGCATCTCCGCTTCGACGCGAGCCTGGCGCGCGGGCTGTCCTATTACACCGGCGCGATCATGGAGATCAACGTTCCCGATCTGCCGGGCAGCCTCGGCGGCGGCGGCCGGTACGACGGGCTCATCGGCATGTTCCTCGGCGAGGCCGTCCCCGCGTGCGGCTTTTCGCTGGGCCTGGAACGGATCCTCGTGGTGATGACCGAGCGCGCGATGTTTCCCGAGGAGGTCGACGGCGCGGCGGCCGATGTGCTCGTCACGCTGTTCGAGGGGGAAGACGTGGCCGAGGCGTTGCGCCTGGCGCGCGATCTGCGGGCCGCAGGCGTCCGCGTCGAAGTGTATCCGGAGCCCGACAAGCTGGGGAAGCAGTTCAAGTACGCAGCGGCCGCGGGGATTCCGCATGTCACCGTGATGGGCAGCGACGAGCGGGCCCGGGACATCGTCACCATCAAGGACATGAAGACCGGCGAACAGCGCACGGTTCCGCGATCGACCCCCGCCGCCTGGTGGACGAGCGCAGCGACCGCCGTCCTTCGTTGATGGAACGCATGCAGATACAACCGTTAGGCAACCTCGCGCGCACGCACACCTGCGGTGCGCTCACGCTCGCCGACGCCGGCAAGGACGTCGTCCTGCTCGGCTGGGTGCACCGCATTCGCGACCTGGGATCGCTGGCGTTCTTCGATGTCCGCGATCGCCATGGCGTGACGCAGGTCGTTGCGCGCGACAACCACGCGCTCGTCGAAGCCGTGCAGGAGCTCCGGCCGGAGTACGTCGTTGCCGTGCTGGGCCGTGTCGAACGTCGATCGCCCGAATCGGTGAACCCGAAGCTGCAGACGGGGGAGATCGAGATAGAGCTCGTCGAAGTGCGGCTCCTGAACGACGCGAAGACACCGCCCTTTCCGATCGCCGACGAGGGGCCCGTGTCTGAGGACACGCGCCTCAAGTATCGCTACCTCGATCTGCGCCGCGGCCGCATGCAGCAGAACATGGTGCTCCGGCATCGCGCGACGATGGCGATCCGGGAGTATTTCGACGCCAACGGGTTCCTCGAGATCGAGACGCCCATGCTCACGAAGTCGACGCCCGAGGGGGCGCGCGACTACCTGGTGCCGAGCCGCGTGCGTCCCGGCGAGTTCTTCGCGCTGCCGCAGTCGCCCCAGATTTTCAAGCAGATCCTGATGATCGGCGGGATCGATCGCTACTTCCAGATCGTGAAGTGTTTTCGCGACGAGGACCTCCGGGCGGATCGGCAGCCGGAGTTCACGCAGGTGGACCTCGAGATCTCGTTCGCCACCGAAGACCTGGTGTTCTCGATCCTCGAGCCCTTGATGGACCGGCTGCTCGGGCTGATCGGCCGTCAGGCGCCGTATCCGTTCCGGCGGCTGCCGTACGCCGAGGCGATCGCGAAATACGGGTCCGACAAGCCCGACCTCCGACCGGGCATGCCGATCGCCGATCTGTCGGCGCCGTTCAAGGAGTCGTCGTTCGCGGTGTTTCGCGACGCGATCGCGGCGGGTGGCGAAGTGCGTGGCTTTGTCGTTCCGGGCGCGGCGCGTTATTCGCGCCGCGAGCTCGACGAGCTCGTGGAGCAGGCGAAGCAGCTCGGCGCCGCGGGCCTCGTCTGGGCTCGTGCTGCCGAGGGGAGCGTCCAGAGTCCGGCGCTCAAGGCCGCCGGCGAAGAGACGATTCGCGCCGCGCTTCGAGCCGCCGACTGCGGCGCGCAGGACCTCCTGCTGATGGCCGCCGGGCGCCACGCGCCCACGAGCACGACGCTCGGGCAGCTCCGCCTGAACGTGGCGAAGAAAGAAAACCTGATCGACCCCGGCACGTTCGAGTTCCTGTGGGTCGTCGACTTCCCGATGTTCGAATGGCTCGAGGACGAACAACGTCACGAGTTCATGCACCATCCGTTCACGTCGCCGCTCGAGAGCGACGCCATCCGGCTGGAATCGGACCCCGGCAGCGTGCGCGCGCGTGCCTACGATCTCGTGCTGAACGGCAGCGAGGTGGCCGGAGGCAGCATCAGGATCCACGACCAGCAGCTGCAGCGTCTCATCTTCAAGCTGCTGCAGATCTCGGAGGAGGAGGCGAAGCTGCGGTTCGGGTTCTTCCTCGACGCCCTGGTCTACGGCACGCCGCCGCACGGCGGGATTGCGATCGGCCTCGACCGGATGGTCGCGATCCTGTGCGGCGAGCCGTCGATCCGCGACGTCATCGCGTTTCCCAAGACGGCGCAGGCGGTCGATCTCATGGCCGGCGCGCCGTCGACAGTCAGCGCAAAACAGCTGCGCGAGTTGCACTTGAAGACGGACTGAACGTCAGTTGCCAGTTTCCAGTATCCAGTCACTTCGTCCTGGTGGCCAGTTCTGAACTGGTAACCAGTAGAAGATCACCGGCAACTGGCAACTGGCAACTGGCTAATGATAAAATGCTACAACTTAAGGAGTTACCGCTATACCGCCTGCCACCGTCATGCGTAAGGTCGCGGTGCCCGACGAAGGGGCCGAGACCTTGTTCGGCAATCTGGACGAGAACCTCAAGCACCTCGAAGGCGTCTTCACGGTCCGGATCCGCACGAGCGGCCAGGAGCTGATCGTCGAAGGGGAAACGGGCGACGTCGCGCGCGCCGAGCGTGTGCTCGATCAGCTGTCCGCGCTGATGCGCGGCGGCTACAAGCTCGCGAGAGGCGACGTGAAGACGGCGGCGCAGCTCGTCGCCCAGGACGACAGCGTCGAGCTCGCGGACTACTTCCTGCGCGGCGCGCCGCGGACGTCGGGCAAGCGGCAGGTGCTTCCGAAGAGTGTCAATCAGCGGCGCTATCTCGAAGCCATCGAAAAGAACGACATCGTGTTCGGCATCGGCCCGGCCGGCACGGGCAAGACTTACCTGGCGATGGCGCAGGCGGTGTCGTATCTGCTCGCGAAAAAGGTGAACCGCATCATCCTGGCGCGGCCGGCCGTCGAGGCGGGCGAGAAGCTGGGATTTCTGCCGGGCGACTTGCAAGAGAAGGTCAACCCGTATCTGCGGCCCCTCTACGACGCCCTCTACGACATGCTCGACGTCGAACGCGCCGAACGGCTGATCGAGCGGGGCACGGTGGAGGTGGCGCCCATCGCGTTCATGCGCGGCCGCACGCTGAACGACGCCTTCGTCATCCTGGACGAGGCCCAGAACACCACGCAGGAACAGATGAAGATGTTCCTGACGCGCCTCGGCTTCGGCTCGAAGGCGGTCATCACCGGCGACATCACGCAGATCGACCTGCCGACGGGGCGCACGTCCGGCCTCGTCGAGGCGATGAAGGTGGTCGGCAACATCGAGGGCATCGCCTTCATCCGGTTCGACGACAAGGACGTCGTGCGGCATCAGCTCGTGCAGCAGATCGTCAAGGCGTACGAATCGTACGGTGGATCCCGACAGTAGCCTGCCGCCGTCGCGCCTCCGGCGCTTTGGCGAGCATGGCCGAAGCCTTGGCGAGGGCCTTCGCGTGACGGTCACGGACGGCCGCGGCCGCCCGGTCCGCGATGAAGGCCTGGCGGGGTGGCTGGCCGCGGTGGCGCCGGCCCGTGTGCGCGGTGAAGTGGCAGTCG
>JBOGIX010000531.1:0-4816 GCA_050744685.1 Vicinamibacterales bacterium
CGCTCGATCAGAACCTCTACCAGGCGGTCAAGGGCATGTCCGCCGCCGCGCAGGTCGTGTCCGACGGCGGCTACATCCTCACCGCCGCACGCTGCAACGACGGCTTTCCCGAACACGGCAATTTCAAGCGCCTGTTGTTCGATCACGATTCGCCTGAGGCGCTGCTGCACACGATCATGGCGCCGGGCTTTTCGCTCTTCGACCAGTGGGAGGCGCAACTGCTTGCGGGCGTGCTGTTGAAGGCGCGCGTCGGCCTCTACAGCGAGCTGGCGGCCGACGATGTCAGGCGCGCGCACCTCGAGCCGGTAGACGATGTCGAGGACGCGATCGCAGCGGAACTGCGGCGGCTCGGGAACGACGTGCCGGTCCTGGTGCTGCCCGAGGGGCCGATGACCATTCCCTACGTTCAGGGTTGATGCGGGGCGCTAGCGCGACCCTGACAGTTTCCGCGTCCAGTCGATCGTAATCGCAATGGGATGGGACTCGGGAAGAACGAGACGCTGCTTGATCAGGAAACGCTGGCCGTCCCGCGAGACGACATAGTCGCTAGAGAAGGGCGAGCCGAGTGGCCGCACGCTCGTGAGAAAGAGTCGCGACGTGCGGATGACGTTTAGCGGCGAGTGGCTGATTTCAGCGGACATCATCTGGCCGTCGTGCGCGATGTAGAAGAGCTCCCGGCCGTCCCCGCGCCACCGCGGATCGAATCCTCCCTTGGTCGAGACCCGAACGAAATCCCCACCCTGCTGACGCCGAATGAACACGTTGAGTCCGTCCGGTTCGTCCGAGGTATAGGCGACGAGGCCGGCAGGACCGAGTTGCCCCTGCGCCTCGTCGAGCGGGGTCCGCACGATCGGTATCACCGACCGCGTGACGGTGTCATAGGCCTGGATGTCGATGCCCGTCAGCGGCTGGCGCGAATGATAGAGGATCAGGCTGCGGTCCGGCGACCAGTCGGTTGGATACATGCCATGGGCCGCCGAGTAGAGCAACTGATCGTCGCCGTACTGGCTCGCCGGTCTGCTGTACAGGGCGTGCGCCTTCGCGCGGTTCGATCGAAAGACGATGTTCCTCCCATCGGGTGACCACACTGGACTTGCGTCGGTCGCGGACGAAGATCCTACCCTGGACGCCGCGTCGCGTGCGAGATCGACGACCCAGAGATCGGGCGTGTTGCCGCCTGGATCCACGCGCGAGAAGGCCAGACGTTGTTCGTCCGGGGAGAGGCGGAAATCGATGTGATGACCGCGCCCGACGGCCGTGCCCATCGGTTTACCTTTGCGATCGAACCAGGTGAGTTCACTGGTAGATTCGCCGCTCCAGGTGGCGATGACGTTGTCGGTGGCGGAGAATGCCGAGTAGAAGCTGCTCGACGTGCCGACCGGGAGACCGAGTGAAATCGGTTCCCCCTCGGGATTCAAGGATTCGGGATTCAGCCGCTCCGCCATCAACACCCCGTCGAGCACGAAGAGGAGCATTTCCTTCACGTACAGGCCGTTGGTGGCGGCGGCGCGCAAGCGGCGTGGTTTGGCCGATCCGTCGAGCGGCGCAACGTAGATTCCCTGGACGGCGACGTCCTGGCTCCGCACGTAGAAGAGCAGCCGGCGGCCATCGGGCAGGAATTGCGGCCATCGATGGCCGGCCGTCTGATCCGGTGCGAGCTGCAGAAACGGAGCAGGCATGCTGGCGCCTGCAGCGCGGACTCGTAGCAGGGGGTGTTCGGTGCCCGGCGAGAAGATGATTTCGTTGTCCCGGCTCCACGTGCCGCCTCGCCCGTTGGTCGCCTCGCAGATCGTCTCGACGGGCCCCCCGGGCACTCTGATCCTCTTCAACCGCTCCTCGGCAAAGAAGCCGATATAACGACCGTCCGGAGACCAGAACGGGTACGACGCGCCAGATGTTCCGGGCAACGCGTGCGGCTCCAGCGCGTCGAGCGTACGGAGCCAGAGCCGCGCAACCGGCTCGCCGGCAACGAAGGCGAGGACGCGGCCGTCAGGCGAAAGGGCGAACTGCGCCGACTTGACGGACGAGTCCGTGAGACCGAATCCACCGCTCGGTGGTGCCACCGGGAACGTGACGACGCCACCGCTGTCCTCGGCAGCGTCACCGCCTGGAGTGCGGTCGGTCAGACCGCGCATCGCGAGCGCCGCGACGAGCGCCGCGCCGGCGATCGCGGCGGCGGCCACCCATTTCCATCCAGACACACGAGAGCGCGCGGCGCCGGCGGCCGGTGCCGTCGGAGCGCGCGCCAGCCGCCTCAGCACCCTGGAAATGTCGGCCACCGACTGCCAGCGATCGTCCGGGTTCTTTGCGAGGCAGTTCTGCACGATCCATTGAAGGTCCGGCGGAGTCGCCGGGATCGTCTCGATGGGCGGGGGATCGTGCGCGAGGATGGCCGCAATCAATCTCGCCTGGCTCGGTTCGTTGAACGCGCGCTTGCCGGTCGCCATCTCGTAGAGAATCGCGCCAAAGGCGAAGATGTCGGACCGCGCATCCGCCTCGCGACCGTCCATGCGCTCCGGGGCGAGATAGTGCAGCGTGCCGACGAACGATCCTTCAGCGGTCAGCGGCACGGGTTTCGTGGTCAGGCCGGATGCGGCGTCGGCCCCCGCCGCAGCGGCGCCGCGCAGGGCCGCCAGGCCGAAGTCCAGCAGTTTGGCGCCGCCGGCCCGCGTCAGGAGTACGTTGGCGGGCTTCAGATCGCGGTGTATCACGCCGCGCCGGTGCGCGTAGTCGAGCGCGTCGGCCATCTCGATGGCGACGCCCAGCAGCTCCGGGAGCGGCAGCCGGCCGTTCGCCAGCCGCGTGGCCAGCGTCTCCCCTTCCAGGTACTCGAGCACCAGGTAGTCGTCGTCGCCGTGGTGGCCGACGTCGTAGAGCGAGCAGATGTGCGGATGGTTGAGGGCGGCGATCGCGCGCGCCTCTCCGGTGAATCGCTGGCGGAACTCGGCGCGATCGCCCAGTCCGACGGCAATGACCTTGAGCGCGACGAACCGGTTCAGCTGCTCGTCGCGCGCCTTGTACACCTCTCCCATGCCGCCGCTGCCGGCACGTGCCACGACCTCGTAGCGCCCGATGCGATCGCCAGGGACGAATGTCACAACCCTCCTGTCGGCGGTCAGGGCTTGTGGCGCAGCTCGGGCCTGAGGTTCAGATTGCGCAGCAGGCGGTGCAGGTAGTTGGGATGCAGTCCCAGCAGGTGCGCCGCCTGCGTCAGACGGCCTCCTGCCTGCTCGATCGCATCGAGAATGACGCGCCTCTTCGTGTCTGCCACGGCCTGGTGAAAACGTGCGCTCGTCGCTGGATCCGATGCGATGCGCGCGTCGAGCACAGGCTGCGGCAGGTCCTCCGGCATGATCTCCGGGGCGCTGCCGAGGACCACCGCGTGCTCGATCGCGTTCTCGAGCTCGCGCACGTTGCCGGGCCAGTCGTACTCCATGAGGCAGCGCATCGCCTCGTGTGAGATGCCGGCAATGCGGCGCGCCGACTTCCGCGCGCACTTCGCCGCGAAATGGCGGGCGAGATCCGGAATGTCCTGGCGCCGGCTGCGCAGCGGCGGCATGCACAGGGACACCACGTTCAGCCGAAAGAAGAGATCGCGCCGGAACGTGCCTGCCTCCACGGCCGCATCCAGATCACGGTTGGTCGCCGAGATCAGCCGGATGTCCACCTTGATCGGACGCGTGCCGCCGACCCGCTCGAACTCGCGCTGCTGCAGCACGCGGAGCAGCTTGGCCTGCACGGCCGGGGACAGCTCGCCGACCTCGTCCAGGAACACCGTGCCGCGATCCGCCGTCTCGAGCTTTCCTGCCTTTGCCGAGACGGCCCCGGTGAACGCTCCGCGCTCGTGGCCGAACAACTCGCTCTCGATGAGCGACTCGCTGAGCGCGGCGCAGCTGATGGCCACGAACGGCCGCAGCGCCCGCTGCCCGTTCGCATGCAGCGCCCGCGCGACGATCTCCTTGCCGGTCCCGGTCTCGCCGCGAATGAGTACAGTGGCATCGCTCGGCGCCACCTTCGCGACGAACCTGTAGACGTCCTGCATCGGTGTGCTGCTGCCCACCATCTCGTGCGCAACGTTGAGATCCGACTGAAGGCGGCGTGTCTCGCTTTCCAGCCACTCGACGCGACCGGCATTCTCGAGCGCCAGGCTGCCGATGCCCGCCAGCGCCGCGATCGCCTCGAGATGCAAGTCGTCGTAGCGGACGCCGGGCTGCGCGGTGCCCAGGTAAAGCAGTCCATCCACGCGTGATCCGCTCAGCAGGGGCACGACCAGCACGGAGCTCGGCCCGATCGCCGCACCGCCCGACGATTGGCGTGCGCCTGGATCCTCGACCAGGTCGTTGCACAGCACGGCCTCCCCGTTCGCCAACGCCTCGTCGATGACCGTGCGGCTCCATCCTGTCAACGCCCCGGCGTCTCCCCCCTTCGCGCACACCACCCGGAGTGCCTCGTCGTCCTGGACGCGCAGCAGCGCGCCGCACGTGGCGGGCACCATCGAGAACGCCGCCTCCAAGAGTTCCCGCTGCAGCGTCTCGCGATCGCGGATGCGATGGACGACCGTGCCGAGCCGGAGGAGCGCCCGCAGGTCCTGCTGGACCCGGAGCGCCGGCGCCGGCGCGGTCGCCATGCCGGCGCCACGCAGATAGGCGGCGTCTGAGATCCTGAGACGGCTCGTGCTCGGCAGGCTGTGAGGCGCCGCCGGCGCGTCGGATGCGCCAGGGACATCGCCGCTCCGGAACACCAGGTGCGTATCACCGACGTTGAGATGGTCGCCGTCCTGGAGCTGCTGCTCGGTGATCCTAGCGCCGTTGACGAA
>JBOGIX010000532.1:0-6120 GCA_050744685.1 Vicinamibacterales bacterium
CGCATCGCCTGCCGCACATCGTCTTCGCAGACGAACTCGGCAGGTTTTTCGGCCGCCGCGTTTTCGGCTCGGGACGAAACGGCGGACGAAGTTGACCCGGCATCAGGCCGGGGAGCCGGCGGCGGCGGGGGAGCCGCCGCCCCCGAGCCCGCCGGTGGCGGAGTATAGCCGCGCGAGGCGAGAAACTGATCGATCCGCCGCGCAAGCGATTCCGCCGCGATCCCTGGCGTCACGGCGACACCCGGCGCCTTCGGCAGCGCCGGCGCCGCAACCGCCGCCGTCGTCTCGCGCCTGACCACCGCCGGGGTGATCTCGTAGGCCAGCCGCTTGATATTCAGGAGGTGGCGCGGCGAGATGTTGTCGGACGTGATGTTCCCGCCGTACCCGCCGCACCCCAGCGTCATTGCCGGATCCAGCCCTGTCGTCAAGCCAATCGACCCATGCGTCGTGGGCGAGTTGACGACGATGCGGTAGGCGGGTTTCTTGAGGCCGAACTGCAGGATGATGTCGTCGTTGCGGCTGTGGATCGACATCGAGTGCCCCAGGCCGCCGTATCGGAGGATCTCCTTGCAGCGTTCGCACCCCTCTCGCCAGTCGCTCACGACATAAAAAGACAGAACCGGGGAGAGCTTTTCTATCGAGAGCGGGAAGTCGCGACCGACGCCCGATAGCTCGGCCAGGAGCACGCGTGTGCCCGCGGGCACCGTGATGCCGGCCTGCCTGGCGATGTACGTGGCCGGGCGTCCCACGAGCGCCGGGTTCGGGAGCCGCTGCGGGCTGACCAGAATCTTCCCCACCGCATCGATTTCCGCGGCGGACATGAAATAGCCGCCGTTGGCGGCGAACGCGCGCTTGACCTCTTCCACCAGGGGCGCATCGACGACGACCGAGTTCTCTGACGAACAAAGCACCCCGTTGTCGAACGTCTTGCCGGTCACGATGTCGCGGACGGCCTTGGAGACGTCGGCGGTGCGCTCGATGTAGGCGGGGGCGTTGCCGGGGCCGACGCCGTACGCCGGCTTTCCCGCGCTGTACGCCGCACGCACCAGGCCCATGCCGCCGGTCGCCAGGATGACGGCAGTCTCTCGCGCCTTCATCAATTCCTGCGTACCCTCGAGCGTGATGGTGGTCATCCAGTTGATCGCGCCCTCGGGCGCTCCCGCGCGCCGTGCCGCCTCGTTCATGATCTCCGCGACGCGGGTGATGCACCGCACCGCCGCCGGATGCGGGCTGATGACGATGGGGCAGCGGGCCTTGAGCGAGATGAGGATCTTGTAGATCGCAGTGGAGGTGGGGTTGGTGGAGGGCACGATGGCGCACACCACCCCGAACGGCTCCGCGATCTCGATGACCTTCCGGTCCTCGAGGCGGTTGATCACGCCGACCGTCTTGATCGGCTTGATGAAGCGGTAGACCTTTTCGGAGGAGAAGAGATTCTTCTGAACCTTGTCGGCCACCACGCCGTAGCCGGTCTCCTCCTGGGCGAGCCTCGCCAGGGCCTCGGCTTGCGGCGTGACCGCCGCGGCCATCGCGTCGACGATGGCGTCTATCTGGGTTTGATCGAACTCGGCGAGGGGGCCGGCCGCGTCTTTCGCGCGGCGGGCAAGCGTCCGCGCTTCCTGAACGGAGGCGAGGTCGCGGTCGGACCGGTCCGCCATTTACGTCGCCCTGGTGTCCTTCGCCTTCGGGAGCACCTTTTCGACTTCGGCGTGCGGGCGGGGGATGACGTGGACCGAGATCAGCTCGCCGACGCGCCGGGCCGCGGCCGCGCCGGCGTCGGTGGCCGCCTTCACGGCGCCGACATCGCCGCGCACCATCACCGTCACGTAGCCGGCGCCGATGTATTCCTTGCCTGCGAGCACCACGTTGGCCGCCTTGACCATCGCGTCCGCGGCTTCGATGGAGCCAATCAATCCTTTGGTTTCGACGAGGCCGAGTGCGTCTGACATGAGCGAACCGAAGGCTAACATATTGCAGTAACTCGAACAACTGCAGTACTATCGCCGCTCCGCATGATACAGAGAACCACTCGCTGCGATTCCCTCGCCACGTTGATGCGCGCGTCCATGTCCGTGGTCCTGGTGGCCGTGACGGCCGCCGGCTGCGGCAGCAAGGAAGAGAACGGGCCGACCGTGGCCACGCCTTCGTTGACGCTCTCCCGCGAGCGCGTCGCCATCGGCAGTCCCGTCGAGTTCACGTACAAGTTCCAGGTCGCCCAGGACGCGAAGATCGACGGCGACTATCTCGTCTTTGCGCACGTGCTGACGCCCGACGGCGAGCAGATGTGGACCGACGACCACACGCCGCCGACGCCGACGTCGAAATGGAAGCCGGGCGAGACGATCGAGTATTCCCGTACGGTCTTCGTCCCGAACTATCCGTACGTCGGCGAAGCCACGATCAGGGTTGGCCTCTATCAAAACGAGAAGCGGCTCACCCTCGCGGGGACGGATGCCTCCCGGCGTGAGTACGTCGTCGCGACGTTCCAGGTGACGCCGCAGTCCGAGAACGTCTTTCTCGTGGAGAAGAGCGGATGGCACCAGGCGGAGGTGGCCGCCGACAATCCAGCCTCCGAATGGCGATGGACGGAGCAGCAGGCCGTCACGTCGTTCCGCAACCCGAAGAAGGACGCGACCTTCTATCTGGAGTACGACGCGCGTCCGGACCTGTTCACGGCGCCGCAGCAGGTCACCGTGCACATCAACGATGCCGAGATCGGCAGCTTTGCCGCGGACTCCCGGGACCGAACGCTCGTGACGTTCCCGATCACCCCCGAGCAGTTGGGCCAGGGTGAGATGGCCGAGGTCGTCATCAAGGTGGATCGCACGTTCACCCCCACGGGTGGCCGCGACACCCGGAAACTCGGCATCCGCGTCTTTCACACCTTCGTTGAACCGAAGTAGTCCAAACATACATCTCGACAGGCATCATCCGGCACCTCGTCTGTAGTGTTTCTGGACACGCGGGGCGAGCTGATGTTAGGATTACCGCTTCGCATGTTGTCGAAGCTTCGGTTCTCCGTTCCGGCTGCGCTTCTCGTCTGCGCCTGTATGGCCGAGCCGGCCGGCGCCGAGATCGTGGTCCTGAAGTCCGGCAGCACGCTGGCCGTCAAGGCCCATCGGACGGAAGGGTCGCTGGTCGTCCTCCAGCTCCGCAGCGGCGGAGAAATGACCTGCGACACCGCCCTCATCGACCGCATCGTCCCCGACGAGGTCCCGTATCAGGAGCCCAGCCCGGCACCGGCGCCCGTTCCCGCGGCGGCGAAGGCCGTTCAGGCGGTGCTCGCAGCAGGCCCGTACAGCGAGATCATCTCCAGCATGTCGCAGGCGCACGGCCTCGACCCGATGCTGGTCAACGCCCTGATACAGGTCGAATCCAATTACCGCCCGCGCGCGCGCTCGCACAAGGGCGCGATGGGGCTGATGCAGTTGATGCCATCGACCGCACGACGCTACAACGTGCGGAACCCTTACGATCCTCGCGCCAACGTCGCTGCCGGCGTCAAGCACTTGAAGTCGCTGATGGACTCGTTCGGGGGCGCCGTGGAGCTGGCGCTCGCGGCCTACAACGCCGGAGAGGGCGCGGTGAAGAAATTCGGCGGCGTACCGCCGTATCGCGAGACCCGCAATTACGTCAGCCGGATTCTGTCGCTCGCCGGGCATTAATTGTCCTCGCGGGCGGCCTGTTGCTGCTCTGGGGGCAATCTTGCGGCGGCATTCCCTTTCGTTATCTGCGGCGCGGGAGCCAAGCCGTCACCACCGTTTTCCTGTCTAATCCAAAAAGGTGAGCTGCGATCGCCGGCCTGACGCGCAGGTCGGCTGATATATAATTGCGGACTTGCGGTCGGCCGATAATGTCAACATTGACAAGAGCTTGCGTCGGACGGCGCGGAAGCGGACGGTAGCGGGTGGAGTTCCGCTGCAGGCTCGGCACGCCGGGGGGCGAAGTCATCGAAGGCGTTTACGCCGCCGACAGCGAGGCACGCCTCAGGCGGGAGTTCGAGGAAAAGGGACTTTACGTCCTCGGCATGCAGCGTGCGGGCGGGATGGCGCTGGGCCGTATCCCGCTGCCGACGCGGGCCCGCGTCTCGAGCCGGGAGTTCCTCGTCTTCAACCAGGAGCTGGCGACGCTGCTCAAGGCCGGCATGCCGCTCGTGCAGTCGCTCGACATCCTGCGGCGGCGCGTGAACAACGCGCTGTTCAGGTCGGTCCTGGATGACGTGCAGGAGCGCGTGCGGGCGGGCAGCTCGTTGTCTGAAGCGTTCGAGGCGCACGGCGCACTATTCCCCGGGGTGTACACCGCGTCGCTGCTCGCTGGCGAGAAGAGCGGCAATCTCGAACAGGTCATCCGCCGGTACGTGGCGTACGTCAAGGTCGTCACCACCGTACGGCGCAAGACGATCTCCGCGCTCGTGTACCCGGCCATTCTCCTCGCGCTCTCCATGGTGGTCGTGTCCATCATCGTGTTGCGTGTGGTTCCGGAGTTCGGCGCCTTTTACGAGCAGTTCAACGAGGAGCTTCCGCTCTCGACGCGGATGATCGTCGCGGTCTCGGAGTTCGCGCGCTCATATTTCTTCCTGCTGGTCGGAAGCGTGGCGGCGCTGGTCGCCGTGTTCTATATCTGGATACAGCAGCCGGCCCAGCGTGAACGGGTCGATCGGCTGATCTTGCGGATTCCGGCGCTCGGCGGGATTGCGAGGAAGTTCGCGACGTCGCAGGCGGCCCGCACGCTGGCGACGCTGCTCGGCGGCGGCATCCCGCTCGTGAACGCGATCGACGTCGCGGCCCGCGCCATCAAGAATCGTTACATCGCCCACGAGCTGCAGGTGGCCGGCCAGCAGGTCCGCGAGGGTCGCGCGCTGTCGGCGGCGATGAACGACAGCGGCGCGTTCGCCGACGTTGCGGTGAAAATGGTCGAGGTCGGCGAATCGACGGGCGCGCTGCAGGAGATGCTGAACAGCCTGGCTGATTTCTACGACGAAGAAATCGAGACGAACCTCGGACGGTTCATCACGCTGGTCGAGCCGCTGCTGCTCGTGCTGATGGGAATCGTCATCGCCGGGCTGCTGCTCGCGTTGTACATGCCGCTCTTCAACATGGGCGGGCTGACTTAGAAACCATGAACGGAAAAAGCCCCTCACCCGCCGCGGACGCCGCCGAGAACGATCTATACGTCGGCGTGCCCGAGGCGAGCGCCGCCGAACAGGCCGCGGAAACGGCCCACGCGCGCCGTCTCGCCGAGCGCTACCGCCTGCCCTTCGTCGATCTCTCGCAGTTCTCCATCGATCACGAGCTCTTTCGCGCCATTCCCGCCGACCTGATGCTGCGCTACGGCTTCGTGCCGTACCGGCGTGAAGGGCAGTCGCTGGTCATCGTGGTGTCGGATCCGACCGACCTGCCGATGATCGACGAGCTCGCGGTGCTGCTCGCGACGCAGCTGAAGGTCACGGTCGGCACGCCCTCGGCGATCCAGGCGATCCTGAAGAAGAGCGAGAGCTCGCAGCGGGTCCTCGAGGAAGCGACCGAAAGCTTCCAGCTGCAGATCCTGCGCGAAGACGAAGCCGGCGACGATCAGCTCACCGTCGACAAGCTCACCGCCGACCAGAGTCCGGTCATCCGCCTCGTCGACACCACGCTGTACTCCGCCATTCAACGCCGTGCCAGCGACATTCACATCGAAACGCAGGACGATGCGGTGCACGTGAAGTACCGGATCGACGGCGTGCTGCAGGCGGCGATGCGGCCGATCGACAAGCGCTTCCACAGCACGATCATCTCCCGCGTGAAGGTCATGGCCGAGCTCGACATCGCCGAGAAGCGCGTGCCGCAGGACGGGCGCTTCAAGGTCAGGATGGGGGGCAAGAGCATCGACTTCCGCGTGTCGATCATGCCGAGCGTCCACGGCGAGGACGCGGTGATCCGCATCCTCGACAAGGAATCGATCAGCGAGCAGTTCCACGAGCTGCGCCTCGACATCCTCGGCTTTCCGGAGGACGAGCTGCGCCGGTTCCGCAAGTACATCGCCGAGCCGTATGGCATGGTGCTCGTGACGGGACCCACCGGCAGCGGCAAGACGACGACGCTCTACGCCGCGCTGTCGGAGATCAAGTCGATCGAGGAC